>CAZOEV010000424.1:0-3290 GCA_964578915.1 uncultured Lentimicrobiaceae bacterium | reverse complement strand
ACTCAATGTGCGGATAAAAAACCATGCCGACGAAACTTTAAAAGGCTTGGCACTTAGGCTCGAATCAGAAAGTAAAACCCTGGCTGTTGCCAATACCGATATCGACGCCTGGAACGAGCGTTTGTTACAACTTAGTTTCGTTCCCGAAAGCAGTGGAAATTTCAACGCGCAACTCAGCATTTCTGATTATCCTATTGTTTTCGACGATATTTATTACATCAATCTCAAAGTGGCTTCGCGCATCAATGTGCTGGAACTATTTGAGGAAAACGCTAATGAATCATTGTCACTGCTTTTCAGTGAAGACACGCTGTTTAGCCTTAATCAGCGTAATATTTTACAGTTTGATATGCAATCGCTTTCGCAATATAACCTTGTTATTGCGCCTTATTCAGCTGCTTTGAGCGATGGACTTAAAGCTGCTTTGCTCGATTATGCAGAATCGGGTGGTGCTTTGTTGTTGCAGGCACCGCTTCAAAAAAATCCAGCAACTGAAAGCTTAAGTCGTGAATTGCAAGTTTCAATAGGTCAGCTTGTTGACACGTCAGCCACACGAATTAATAATATCATGACGGCACATCCATTTTTTGAGGATATGTTTTCCAAAGTGCCTGAAAATGCTGATTTTCCAAAAGTTAGCCGTCATTTTAAGCTGCAAAATAATCCAGCTTCTGCCGTGCTGATTCAGTTGCTCAATGGCAATCCTTTTTTAACGTATCAGGAAGTTGGGCAGGGTTCTGTTTTTCTGATCGCTGTTAATTTGGATGAGCAATGGTCGGGGCTCACGGCAAGCAATCTTTTTGCGCCTTTATTAGTTAGAATGGCCTTTTGGGGCGATACCAGAAGCAGTCTGGCTTATGAAATTGGCCTTGACAGACTTGTTTCGCTTAAATTTGAATCGCAAAATTCAGAGGAGGTGTTAACGGTAAAGGCTTTAAATTCTGACTTTGAATTTATTCCCGGAATGGAAAGTCGTGGACAAAAATTATTACTGGATATGGCAGATCAGCTTCCACAGCCTGGTTTTTATGGAATTTATAGTGTTGATAGCTTAGTGAACCTGATGGCCTGGAACGAAAGTCGCAAGGAGTCGATAATGCAGTTTTATACAGAGGATGAAATCAAAACGCTTTTCAGCGATAAAGGATTTGGTCTTGTCAAAACATTAAATTCTGGCCAATCGGCAACTTATAGCAGCCTTTCTGCTGATTTGCAGCAAGCCAATGCCTGGTGGTGGTTTATTCTGGCAGCGATAGTGTTTTTATTGTTAGAAACTGTAATTTTACGCCTTTGGAAAACTCAGGCTACAAAACAAAAAAATACATAGCATCATTTGAAAAGAGTAGTAGGAAAGGATAGTAAGAAAAGATGAGCGAATTGGATGATTTATCACCTCAGGGAGGCGAAAAAGAGAATTCAGAAGGGGGCGAAATTCAGCGCACCGTTCAGCTTTCTGGCATGTACGAAAGCTGGTTTTTGGACTATGCCTCTTATGTAATTCTGGAGCGTGCGGTGCCGGATATCAACGATGGCCTAAAGCCTGTTCAGCGCCGCATTATGCACTCGATGAAAAATCTGGACGACGGGCGTTACAACAAAGTGGCCAATATTATTGGACATACCATGCAATACCATCCGCATGGCGATGCCTCTATTGGCGATGCTTTGGTGCAGCTTGGTCAAAAGGAACTGTTGATTGATGCACAGGGAAACTGGGGAAATACCTTGACAGGCGATAGTGCCGCCGCCGCGCGATATATTGAAGCCCGACTCTCGAAATTTGCCAGTGAAGTGGTCTTTAACGCTAAAACTACCGACTGGAAACTGTCCTACGACGGACGAAACAAAGAACCTGTTGCTTTGCCCATAAAATTTCCGCTTTTGTTGGCGCAAGGTGTGGAAGGTATTGCGGTGGGACTGGCGTCAAAAATTTTGCCCCACAACTTTAATGAGTTGATTGATGCATCGATCAAATGCCTAAAAAATGAAGAATTTAAATTGCTGCCCGACTTTTTAACGGGAGGCTTGGCCGATTGCTCTAAATATAATGAGGGCTTGCGTGGTGGCAAAGTAAGGCTGCGCGCAAAAATCAATCAGATAGATCGTAAAATGTTGGTGATAAATGAAATACCTTTTGGAACAACCACCAGCAGCTTGATCGAAAGTATTATAAGTGCCAACGATAAAGGCAAGATAAAAGTCAAAAAAATTGATGATAACACAGCCGAAAAGGTAGAAATAGTGATTAACCTGGCTCCAGGTGTTTCACCCGATCAAACTATTGATGCGCTTTATGCTTTTACCCAATGTGAAGTGTCAATTTCTCCTAATTCTTGCCTGATTGTTGATGGAAAACCAGCTTTTTGGAGTGTGCATAAAATCCTGGAATACAATACCAATCGCACCCTCGAATTGCTTAGGCAGGAATTGCTAATCAGACTTCAGGAGCTTGAAGGCGACTGGCACCATTCTTCCTTAGAGAAGATTTTTATTGAAAATCGTATCTACCGTGATATTGAGCAGTCGGAAACCTGGGAAGACGTGATTATTGCCATCGATGCAGGTTTAAAGCCTTTTGCCAAAGACTTGAGAAAACCTGTGACTACCGATGATATTGCACGTTTGACAGAAATTAAAATCAAGCGAATATCCAAATACAACACCTTTAAGGCTGACGAGCACATTCGTTTGGTGGAGGAGGAGATGGACGAAGTGAATAATCACCTTGAACATATTGTGGATTATACCATCAATTTCTTCCGGCAGATCAAAAAGAAATACGGTGTTGGACGCGAACGCAAAACCGAGCTGCGCAGCTTTGATACCATTGAAGCTGCTTCCGTGGCTGCAAACAACGAAAAATTGTATGTAAACCGTATCGAAGGTTTTGCCGGAACATCGCTAAAAAAAGATGAATTTGTACGCGATTGTAGCGACCTAGATGATATCATAGTCTTTCGTGAAAACGGTACTTTCATAGTTACCAAAGTGACTTCAAAAAGTTTTGTCGGCGAAAATATTATCTATATCGATATATTCCGCAAAAATGATGATCGCACCACCTACAATTTGGTGTATCGCGATGGCCGAAAAGGTTCTATGTATATCAAGCGCTTTGCAGTGCTTGGCGTAACGCGCGATAAAGAATACGATCTGACAGCAGGATCGCCTGATTCAAAAGTGGTTTATTTTACGGCTAATCCTAATGGTGAAGCCGAAACCATCAAGGTACTTTTGAGGCCTAAGCCGAAATTAAAAAAGACCTCTTTTGAGTTTGATTTTGCTGATCT
>CAZOEV010000423.1:0-3292 GCA_964578915.1 uncultured Lentimicrobiaceae bacterium | reverse complement strand
CTCATCCTATTTCACTTTTTCTTACAAAACTATTTCAAAATGCAAACATAGGAGTCTGCGACTTCGTCGCAAAGTTGCTGTATTTTAAAAACAGTGACAGATTTAAAGATTCAAAAAAACAAAAATTCAAAGATTCTAAGACCTAGCTCTTTGCAGGCGATAGGCAGGTTTAATGATTTGAGGATTTTCGTCAAGAGGTTAAAAAAATTATTGTCCAGCATAATTTTGGGATTTTTATACAGAATAGAGACTTCGTGAAGTCTCTGTACATTTTTAAATAATGAAATGCTGATGTGTATGGAGAGTTCAATCAAACGTAGTTTTCTACTTCCTGCTTTAGTTTTTGTTTCACGGTTTCCCAGGGGGTACTGATAAGCATGTTGAGGTCAGCTTCATTTTCTGCATCTGCAAAATAGGTCAGGCTTTTTAGTACAAGAAATGCTGATCCATCATGGTATTTAGCGGCGTACATATTCAATAAGGCTTCAAGGCTATAGTGTTGCAAGAGAAAACAAAGATCAACGAAGTCTTTTTTGCTACCCCTTCCAGTTGCAGCAGCTAGTTTCATAGCGGCTATATCATTGATGGCGGCCATGCGGATATTGTCTTCGACATTGCTATCGCTTAACCAGGGATAACTGTAATTAACAAAATCTACTTTCACGCCATTAATGATAAAGATATTGATCTTTTTAGACTTTTTTATCGGCTTCACCGAATCAAATTCTGCAAATAAATCTTGGATTCGTATCAATTCAAAATCAATAGCACCAAATAGGTTAATGTCGATTGATTTTCGGTGTCCTATCTGAAGCGCAAGCGCTGTAGCGCCCGCCAATCTTAGGCCGCTTAAAGCAGGCTGTTTCATCAGTGTTTTTTAGAAGTTCCAGTGTTGGGGCGTCGATTGTTGATAGGTGTAGCATCTGAATTCTTCTTTAGGAATATGAGATAGTAGGGAGATAAAGGACAGCGTTTTAACATCTAGTTCTCTGAAAGTGATGGCTGTTTGAGCAATGCGGGCAATGCCATAATGTTTTTTAAGTAACTCCCAATCTTGCAAAAGGCCATATTCCAATACTTGCCGGATAATATAAGCATGATGCTTTTCCAGTTCAAGTGTTGATTTGTTTACATCCCAGAAGAGATGCGGAGAGAAGTGGGCAATGACAAGATTCAAAGATATAAGATTTAAAGACCTACCTCTTTGCAGGCGGTAGGCAGGTTCAAGGATTCAAAGGTACAAAAGATTCAAAGATTTGAGAATTTCAAGGGCAATAAAAATAATATTAGTTCACAGCATAATTTTGGGATTTTTTTACAAAATAAAGACTTCGTGAAGTATCTGTGCATGTCTTGAATGCTTGTTTGACTGTATGCTTTTTCACATTCTCTGAAAAGCCCAAGTGATGCAAAGATTTCTCATTCACCTTTTTGATAGTGTCCGCTGGTGGTTCAAAATCTGGTTTTTTTATGCATTTAGGGCTATGAGATGCTTGGTTTTTGTCTTTGCACTTTATCATGATAAAAAGTGCAGCAAAAATTCAGGCCTGAACTCCTGCCCGGTGGCGGAGTTGGGTTTAAATGTTTGATGATGAGTGAAGCTGGAGCTGCACTAGACCCAGGAAATGGATTCGCGCTCACAAGAAAGGGTTCGTGGCAGCAGGGAAGTTGTCTGTTTTGCAAGATGGGATGTACCATTTTTATTTTAGCTGATGTAGTTGCAACGCCGAGTGGAGTGTTGGTAGATGATTTCGTTGGGTATGATGAGATTGCTTCGCTTTTTTTCTAAGCTTTTTCTTGACAAAAAGCTTAACAAAAGTCAAGTGCGAGCGAAGCTATCTGCCCACGGCGTTAAAAAAAACAGCGGAAAACTAAGCAAGGTTTGGTATAGTGCAATGCTTGATGATCTTGTCTTTGTAAAATAGTTTTGGGTATATTGTTGCTGCACTCTATGTAAGGTGGCATTGCACCATACTAACAGCCTCTGGGCTGCCCCGCAAGTTTTCCAGCTGTTTTTTTCGCCCTGCTGAGCGCACGCCCGCCGCTCGCACGTAGCCTGCGCTCCCGACCCGGTGGCGGAGTTGGATTTATAGGTTTGATGACTGATTTGTCGGTTAGCATTGTTAGTTGTGGTGGGCGGGAAATGGTTATCGAAGCTATAGGGGATCGAGCGGAGCCGAGAGCCTGTCTGCCGAACCAGGCATGCACCGGAAACGGGGGTTGATTGGACTCGCGCTCACACGAAAGGGTTCGTGCGGCAGCAGCGTTGGTAGGTGATTGCGTGGGGAACAAACGAGACCGCCACGTCGTTTAATAGCGCTGGGGCGCTATTGAACTCCTCGCGGAATCGTACTTCGTTGAAAGCTTTGTTGAAGCAAAGCTTTCGCCTCTCAAAGTCACAAGCTGATAGAGAGATTGTAGGTGTAGTGTTTCTTAGCGATTTTAGGGTTGGAATCGGTTGTGTTTTGATATTTAGTAGGCTTTGTTTTTCAATGAAAGGAAAATCCTGTACTTTTGTTGTTAATAAATAAACCATATGTATGGATCCGCTAATTCGCATCATAATCGTTGATGATCATGAGATTTTTCGCAATGGCTTGCGTATGGTTATCAATAAATTAGGATACGCCAAAGTGGTTGGTGAAGCTGAGGATGGGGCTGCGTTTTTATTACTGATAGAAAAGACGGAGACGGATTTGGTGCTGATGGATATCGAGATGCCGGTGATGAATGGTACTGAGGCGACAAAAAAAGCGCTGGCACTGTACCCAGATTTAAAGATTATCGCGCTGACGATGTTTCGGGAAGACGTGTATATCCAAAGTATGATTGAAGCAGGCGTGAAAGGCTTTCTGATAAAAAATATTAGCAAAAACGTGCTTGACAGGGCCTTGCAGGCCGTCTATAATGGTAAGACGTATTATAGCGAAGAGCTGTGGGATTATTTCACCAAGGCGATAGCAAAGGAGGAACATCCTGCTGACGAGCTGCACCTTACACCACGCGAAATAGAAGTGCTTGACCTATTGGCCGAAGGCCTCAGCAATAAAGAAATCGGCGAACGACTTTTTGTAAGCGAGCGCACGGTGGTGGGGCATAAGTCGAACCTGATGGCGAAGACAAATTGCAAAAACACGGTATCGCTGCTGGCTTTTGCGATTAGGAATGGGCTGATTGAGTTGTGAGTTTTTTTGTTGATGGGTTGATGTGAACCCGCGAACTCTTAAACCCGTGAACTCCTAAAACTCCGTGATTTTTTTCAACTACCACCGTGCTCTTAAAAATTCACCTA
>CAZOEV010000422.1:0-3310 GCA_964578915.1 uncultured Lentimicrobiaceae bacterium | reverse complement strand
AGATGCCACGAGCACCTCCTCCACTTAATGAAAGCGCGAAATTAGTGTAGGGTTTGGTCATTTTTTGAAGGGGTTATCAGTTTTCTTGATGAAACGATCTATATTTTCAAGCAATTGCCTGCCAAGGCGGCACAAAGTTAATTAAACGATCAGATTTTAAAGCTAACACTTTGCACCAATCGTTTTTATACGCAGTGTTATCTGAAAATGTCTATTCATCTATGTATATCAATCAATTAGGTCAGCTAAAAAACTATCAACTCCATGTTTAATGTTTCTTTTGTACCTGAGCATCCTCTAAAATCCTGTTAAAAAGCGAATTGACACTTTAATCATGCTAGTAAGTTTTCTAATTTAGATTTCCATTTTTCCCAATCTGGCATTTCTTTGGTTTGTAAATCAATGAATTTTTGAGTGTGGTCGTGATAAATCAAA
Source organism: uncultured Lentimicrobiaceae bacterium (assembly GCA_964578915.1). Lineage (GTDB taxonomy): Bacteria > Bacteroidota > Bacteroidia > Bacteroidales > F082 > UBA5536. The sequence continues at coordinate 2,875 of CAZOEV010000422.1, read as the reverse complement.
TGGCACAACTCATGAATGATTACATATTCAATACATCCTTTTGGGGCTTTTATTAATTCAGGATTTAAAATTATTTTCCCTTTTGGAGTACAGCTTCCCCAACGTGTTGGCATTTCTCTAAATACGATTGAATCAGGCTCAACTTTGTGTTTTTTGAATTTATCGATTAGTGGTTGAGCTATTTCCTTAAATTTTGATTTTGCATGAAGCAAATACCATCCTTTTACTAATCCTTTTACTTTTGATTTGTCAGAGGTATTTACTTCAATGAATTTCCCTTTTAATTTTACAGAATCCTTTTTGCTAGTTTCTATTTTTAAAAGGTATTGTCTTCCTAAATACAAATGAGTTTCACCACCAATGTATCTGCGAGCTGGTGTCTTTGGCTGAAATGATAAAAAGAAACTTTGTTGTTTTATTATCCAGGCCGCTTTTTTCAAAATCTTTGCTTTGATTTTGTCTATTGAACTATCAATTGGAGCTTTTACCAACACATCTAATGCAGGAGTTACAGTAATACCCAAAGTTTTCCTAGCAGAATATTCCACTAAAAAATCAATTTTTTTACTACCAAAATTAATGGATAATGGATAATGGATAATGGATAATTTTTGCTGCTCCATTATTTATTTGCTTTTGATGTTTTAAGAATTGAAACTAAAATTTTCAGCAGTTCATCAATATCATTTTTTAAAGAATTGTATTCATTCTCTGCAAGATACTCTGACCTAAAAAGCAACTCAATCCAATAATCTGTTTCATTTGCTTCTTTTAAAGCAATTGACAATTTGTGAATGAAGTCTGCTTTACTTTCGGCATGTTCTGATTCTCGAACGCTTGCTCCAACCGACGTACCTGACCGAAGCAACTGTTTCGACAAGACAAACTCTTTCTTATCATTAACCAAAAACTGATAAAGTTTTACAATTCGCAACGCAAAATCAAAGCTCTTTTCTTTAATAATATTCGTCTTCATAATTATCCATTTTCAATTGTTAATTCTCAATTCATTTGTAGCGTAATTTTGCAACTTCAATACACTTGTTAGCTATTTCATCCATTTCACCAAATGAAAGACTGACATTATATTTATCGCGAACTTCATCAATTAAATAATCGCCAATTTCTATTTGAAGTTTTCCAGTGATATTTGTTTTGAATTGCCAATCAATAATTGGTTTATTGTTTTCAAGAACTGCTTGTTTAATTAATTCATCAATTTGCAAAGCTGTTTGAACCGAGATTTGAGTTTTAACGACATCATCCTGTATTTTTTCATCCAATGATTCTAGTGTTAAGCCATAGAATGCTTTCGCTATATCTTTTTCTCTAAGTGCTTCTGGAATATCATTATCGGTATGCGCCAATACATTGTTCATAATCTCCTGAACTTTACTTAGATATTGAGCTTCATCAATACGCTTTGCTTCGTAATCAGCAATGGTTTCTTTCAGCATTTGCGAAAACTTCTTGTAAAATGCAGGGTCTTCCTCCATCTTCTCTGAAATATGTTTAGCGGTTCGACTTGCAATTTTATCAGCTTTGGCAGCTTTTCCAGTTGTATTTTCTACTTCTTGTTGAAATTTGTCTTTATCGAAAATGTTTACCAATTCTGTTATTACTTCAACTTTTTCAGTGGTAATGTGCGTATCAATAAGTTTCTGAATTTGTCCTTCATATTGTTTGTAATCTACAGTATCTGAATACCGTTCAACCACTGCCATGCGTAATTTCATAAACATAGCTAAATCCTCTTTATAACGATTTATTGTTTTTTCTTCCACTTGTTTATGAAAGTCCATTGATGAAAGAGCCAGTTTTAAGGCTTTGGCAAACGAAGCAAGTTTATCGTAAAAGACAACACGGATAGCTTCATCTTTTAAAAGGATTTGGTAGGCTTCTGCATCTCGTTTATTGGCAATAGATTTGAAAATATCCCAAAGTTCAGAGTGTTTTTGTGGAAGTTTTTTTATTTCTTCCTTGATGTTTACGAGCGTACCTTCCAAATCGTCAGCATCAAAATCTTCAAAAGAAGAATACAAAAGTAGAGCATCATCTAAGTTTTCAATTACACCATAGTAGTCGATGATGTAACCAAATTCTTTATCGGGATAAATTCGGTTTACCCTAGCAATAGCTTGCAAAAGTTTATGACTTTGCAAATTACGAGTGAGGTATAAAACCGTGTTCTTTGGTTCGTCAAAGCCAGTTAGCAATTTATCAACTACGATAATTATTTCAGGGTCTTTCTGATTTTTAAAACGGTTGATAAGATTCTTTTCATAGCTTTTAGAATTGCCATGTTCATCCATCATTTTCTTCCAGAAACGGTTTTCTTTCTCGTTTGATTTTTCATAAGCACTGTCTTCACCTTCACGCTCATCAATTGATGAAATTAAAACTTCACTGCTTACAATACTTATTTCATCCAAAAACTCTTTGTAACGAATGGCATTTATTTTTTTATCACACACCAATTGAGCTTTAAAAGGTGTGCCTTGCCAATTGTCCCTAAAATGTAAACTGATATTCCAAGCAATGGCATATATTTTCTGTTCAGCACTATTTAATTGGTCTGCTCGACTAAATTTCTTTTTAAAATCAGCTTTTTGATATTCGGTTAGAGGTTCTGAAACCATTTCAAAGAATGTATCCAAAGGGCTAGCATTTACAATTTGTCGAGCTAATCTTCCTTCGTACAATAATGGAACTACTGCCTTATCTTTTACCGCCTGGTCAACTGTATAAGCGTCGATAATACCACCGAATTTGGCTGCGGTGCTTTTATCCTTCTTAAAGAGCGGAGTCCCTGTTAATGCAATAAAGCAAGCATTGGGTAAGGTTTTTTGCATTTCAATGTTGAACATGCCATTTT
>CAZOEV010000421.1:0-3316 GCA_964578915.1 uncultured Lentimicrobiaceae bacterium | reverse complement strand
TTTAATGTTGAAAGGCAGTTAAAAAAGCCCACGAATTATCCGATTATATCACAATCAATAAAAGATTTTATTGGTGCAGAAAAACAAAAACTACTGAATAAATTTTACGGAGAAATACTTCAAAATCTGAATTCTATTGATGATAAAGTTATTTTGGAAGGATTAAAACAACATTTTAGGGATTTTGAGATATCTGACTATTTGGATGAGGATGAAGTTGAAAGCCAAAAAAAAACATTTTTTAAGAGAATTACAAAAGAGTATTCTTTTGTGACAAAAAATGATGTAGTTAGTATTGTCTTTTGCCCGCATACAACAGGATCATTTGGTGTAACACAGGATGCAAACCTTTTTCCTAATAACAAGGAGGTGTTTGGAAATTTAACAATACCACACCACAACAAAGGTTATTTTATTGGTGGTGACGAAAACAAGTTGCAAGCTGTACTTCAACAAGCTCATGATTATTTTTTGGATTATATGGAAAACAGAATCCAGACGATGGTATGTACCAAGGCTTTTGGTATGGGTATAGATAAAGAAAATATACGTGTAATTAACCACTTCGTATTTTCATCATCACCTGAAAGCTATATTCAAGAAGCGGGAAGAGCCGGAAGAGATCAGGCGAAAGCCATTTGTACGATTTATCTTGACAGCACGAACTATTACACAGTCAATCAATCATTTATTTTGACTAACAATCCGGATTATTTTCCGACAAAAGCCATCAGAAAAAGTGCCAGAGATATTGTCGAATATTATAATCCCGGTCAAAACAGGATTCAACAAAAGTATTTCGAAGATAAAAATACACTAAAAAATTATTTTGGTGGTTTGGGAATTTCTATAAAAGAAAGTGATATCAAGGAGTTTAACCAAGACTTAGATATACATAATTACTTCCATACCAATAGTTTTAAAGGGATAGAAACAGAACTTTTCCAGCTATCCAGATTTTTTAAAAATAGCGTAGGAATAAACACCAGTCAATTAAAGGTTTGTGAAAGGAATTATTGTAATGACTTTGATGATGAGATTAGTTTTAATCTTACTATTATCGGGAATTATGCAGGCAATATGTTGGTTAATAATTCGGAAGGCGAGGTTATTGGAAAAATATTTACAGATAGGAATAATCCAACTGCTACAATTGGGGGAATGCCAGCTAATCAAAAACCCGATCTTCAAAGAACAAACCAAATTTTAGCCTACCTGACAGAAGAGTGGAAAACAGTTGCTCCAGCTGAAATTTCTTTGTTTGACTTTTTAAAAATATCAATCGTTAAGGGTTTAAATGATGGGCTTTCGCTTGTCGATTTTTTTAAAAAGGCAGATGAGGATGAGTTTCTATTTGAAATTCCTGTTTTTTTTGTGCCAAATAATCTTGAAGGTATATTAGAAACTGACTTTAACTTAGCAAGATTGCCAATTATTCATAATACCAAAAACACAGCTGATTTTTTAGAAGCCCTTAAAAAGTTCTCGTGTAGCTTTGAGGATTTCATTTTAAGAATTGAAGAGCAATGGAATGTAAACATTATAAATACTAATATATTTCAAACGAAAAGATTAGATTATAAAGAATTGTATTACTCGGAAATATTTAAGTCTGATATTTCCAGGATTATCTACCGCTTGAATTCTGTTGGACTGGTTGATGACTACACTATTGATTATAATCTTGGTTTGTTTTGCATAAAGGTTTTGAAAAGAGACAAGCAATACTATATTGATCAGACTAGAGATCATTTACTAAAATACCTTTCCAGAGCAATTACATCTCAAAAAATTAAAGAACTTGAGACGAAAACTCAAACACTTGACATATTTGAAACGATCAAAAAATCTATTCGACTTATTTTGGATTTTACATACGAAGATATCGTAAAAAAAAGGAAAGAGGCGGTCGATGACCTTTTCAAATTTGTAAATGACAGCATATCGCTTTCAGAAGAAAAAGTTAACAACACCTCTTTTAAAAATTTCTGGTTTAATTACCATTTTAAGGAAGAGCTTTATTATTACTTCAATGCAAAGTACGCAAGATCAGGATACAGAATTAATGGAAAGTCTTTCTCACTAATAGATGACACAGAAAAGGGCACAATTTCAAACTGGAACATATTTGACAAATATGCAAAAGTTCTTAACGAGCAAGCCCGTTTTATATCGGAATGCAAGATGATGAGAGGATCATGTAAAAGGATATGGAGGACATTGTCTGCAGAAGACAGTAAAAATGAATATGTATTAAAGATACTCTATGCATTTGCTACATTTAGTTTGAATAACAAGTTTTATTATGTAGAAGCTGAAAAAACCTTGATAGATGGGTTTGAGATTTATTATCGACATATCAAGGACTATAAGCTGTTGAAATGGAAATTTAATCAGTTCACAAAATTGATTATATTAAGCACTGAAAATGAAGATTTTATTCTTTATTTAATAGATATTCGCTATAAAATTATGTTGAAGATTCAGAGAACCTATGCAGCCTCAATTAACACACAAATTGAATAAAAATGAATTTATCAGAAAAACACTTAGATCTTCTAGAATCCTCATTTCTAGAACTCGAAAAACTAAAAAGAGAAGTCGTTAGACTTGAAGAAATCAGAATAGAAATTGAAGAATTAAAGCGTCTAACTGAAATTTTGCCGACAACTTTTGATGAACAGTTCACGAAAATTAAAGAGCATGCTCAAGAATACACGAAATCGCTGGGCGTTTCAACCAAGAATTATCTTAGTGGAAGTAATATCCTATTTACTTCTAAGCTGGGCGAGTTAACTGTTAAAACGGAGGAATTGGAAAAACAGATTACCCGACTTGTTGATACAGATTTTGTTGAGTTATTTGAAGTGCTGCAAATGGTTTTTATTGAGAAAGCAAGAGCGGATATAGGAGTTGAGCTATTAAAAATTGATAAAAAAACTACCGCCCTAGAGCAACAGATTACAAGACTTGTTGAAACAGATTTTGTCAAGCTATTTAAAAATCTGCAAATGACTTTTATTGAACAAACAAAAATAGACTTAGTACCTATACTAGAAATACTTTACAACAAATCAACAGACTTTCAAACAAAAATTGATGACCTTGAGCAACAGATTACAAGACTTGTTGAAACAGATTTTGTAAAGCTATTTGATGATCTGCAAAACACTTTCATTGAGCAAACAAGAATAGACCTAGAACCTATACTAGAAAAGCTAGACGACAAATCAACAGACCTTCAAACAAAAATTGATGAATTTGAAAAACAGATTACAAGACTTGTTAAAACAGATTTTGTAAAATTATTTGAAAG
>CAZOEV010000420.1:0-3317 GCA_964578915.1 uncultured Lentimicrobiaceae bacterium | reverse complement strand
AATTTCCGGAATCAAGCCAAACTTTTTCAGGTCGGCAGGTGAAACATACTGCAGCAGATTTGTTTTGTCAGCTACAATTTCCTTTTCGCTACCATAACCAATTACGTTGGTACGCGTGCGCGTGGCAATTATACGTTCAATGCCATCAAAAGCACCGCCAGCAATAAACAGGATATTTTTAGTATCCACCGAAATCATTTTCTGCTCGGGATGTTTACGTCCGCCTTGTGGTGGCACATTTACGGCAGTTCCTTCAAGCAGTTTTAGCAAAGCCTGCTGAACGCCTTCGCCCGAAACATCACGCGTGATGCTGGGATTATCACTTTTACGTGCAATTTTATCGAGTTCATCAATAAATACAATACCTCTTTCGGCTGCTTTTACATTAAAATCGGCTGCCTGAAGCAGACGTGATAAAATACTTTCCACATCTTCGCCAACATATCCAGCTTCGGTAAGCACGGTGGCATCGGCAATAGCAAAAGGCACGTGCAACATACGTGCAATAGTGCGGGCGAGCAAGGTTTTTCCTGTTCCCGTTTCGCCTACCAGCACCATATTCGACTTTTCAATCTCTACATCATCCTTGCTATCAGGCTGATTGATACGTTTGTAATGGTTATAAACAGCCACAGCTAGCACCCGTTTGGCATCATCCTGACCAATTACATACTGATCCAAAAACTCTTTGATTTGAACCGGTTTAAGCAATTTAAAATCAGGGACGTTTTTATCCGTTTTGTGGTGGGTACTTTCTTCTGCCATGATCAGCTTTGCCTGTTCCACGCATTGATCGCAGATATGGGCTTCCATACCTGAGATGAGCAATACCGTGTCTTTGCGCTGCTTTCCGCAGAAAGAACAATGGTCAGATTTTTTTGCCATACAATTTAAGATTTGCTTCTGATCAGCACTTCATCGATCATGCCGTAGCCTTTGGCTTCCTCGGCCGTCATCCAATAATCGCGGTCTGAGTCGCGCCAGATTTTTTTATAGGTCTGTCCGCTGTGCTTTGCAATAATATCGTAAAGTTCCTTTTTTAGTTTTTGAATTTCACGGGCTGTGATTTCAATATCAGAGGCTTGCCCTTGTGCTCCGCCCATTGGCTGATGAATCAGCACACGAGAATGCTTGAGCGCAGTACGTTTTCCGGGAGCGCCAGCACATAACAATACAGCGCCCATAGAGGCTGCCATTCCGGTGCAGATGGTGGCCACATCGGGATTGATATATTGCATGGTATCGTAGATTCCTAAGCCAGCATAAACTGATCCGCCGGGTGTATTCAGGTAAATTTGTATGTCTCTTTTTGAGTCAACTGACTCCAAAAAGAGCAGCTGAGCCTGAATGATATTGGCAACATAATCGTCAACCGGAACGCCCAAGAAGATGATACGATCCATCATCAAGCGGGAGAAAACATCCATGGTAGCGATGTTCATCTGGCGCTCTTCGATAATGGTAGGCGAGATATAATTTTTTACTGAGGAAGTATATTGCTCCAGCGCCAGGCTGTTCATGCCTAAATGGCGTGTGGCATATTTGTGAAACTCATTATTCATGATCATGTTCTTTGTGTTCTTCATTTACTTTTGCAACAAATGCTTCGTAGGTCATTTTTTCTGTTTTACGCTGCATTTTGTCCAAGAAAAAGTCAGTGAGTTTAATTTCGGAAATCTGATCGCTGATACGTTTTGTTTCTTCTTTATTTTGAAGCATAGTATCAATAATGCCGTCCATCCGTTTGCTCATTTCCTCATCTTGGCTGTCGAGTCCCATCGATCCGAAAAAGTAGGACTTAACATGTGCTCTTATTTCTTCTTCTTTAACAGCCAATTCAGGATTTTGTTTCATCAATTCGGCCTCAATAAGTTGCCAGCGTATTCCTTTGGCATATTTGCTTTCAAATTCCTTATCAAGCTCCTCCATCGTGAGTTTTCCTTCAGAAGTTTCAATCATCCATCGTTTTAAAAACTCTTCAGGAAGAGGCAGAACAACATTTTCTAAAAGTCCATCTACGGCTTTACCGAAGAAATATCTTTTATGCTCCTGCGCAAATTGTTTTTCAATATCTTCCTTAAGTTGCTGTCTGAAAGTCGCTTCGTCCTTTATTTCTTTGCCTGGGAAAATCTTTTCGAAAAGATTTTCGTCGAGTGCAGGTTTTTCTTCATGCTCCACATCTTGAATGATCAGGTTGAAATCGCTTTTAGCCAGTTCTTTTTCGTCCTCACCAAGCTGAAGGAATTTTTCGACGGCCTCATCAGAACCCATAGCTTTTGCCAAGTTAAAGATAAATTCTGCACCTGCTTCTTTGCCTATGAGTGTTTCTTTTGAATCCTTATCAGTGATTTGATCCAAATGCAGCTTCAGTTCTTTTTCAAAACCACCTTCAACTTCTTCGCCAGCCTCATTAGCCTGAACAAGCTTTATTTCGAGCCGATCGTTTTCACCAACAATATCCACTGAAGTAATTTCAGGATTGTTGTCGATAATATTTTCAATGGTTTTTTGGATATCAGCTTCCGTGGCTTCGATGTCGATATAAGGCACCTCAATTTGTGCAAGGTCGAGCGCAATTTCAGGTGCGAAACCCACTTCAAAAGTCAGGCTGATGTCCTCATTGTCTTTCACGGAATCAATATCTGTAGCTTCCTGCATGGGAAGCGGGTAGCCGATTACGGGCATCTTTTCCTCAACGAGATAACTATTAAGTGCATCGGAAACAAGCTGATTAATTTTTTCCCCTGTAATAGATGGTCCATACATTTTTTTCACCATTCCAAAAGGCACTTTTCCTGGTCTGAAACCCGGCATTGAAGCCTGACGCTGATACTTTTTCAGCTCGGCGTCAACCTCTTTCTCGTAATCATCTTTGGATACTTTGATCTGGATTTTGGCTGACAGATCGCTCAGAGGCTCATGTGTAATATTCATAGCAAATAATAATTAATTCTTTTCCTCAAAAAAGGACTTTGTTGTAGAACAGGCATCACTTGAAAAGTTATCAATGATTCCCATTAAAAATACACAAATCCGATAATGCTAAAAGCAAACCGTGATTTGTGTATTTTACTCCTTGTGTTTGTGCGGATGAAGGGACTCGAACCCCCACGCCTCTCGGCACCAGATCCTAAGTCTGGCGCGGCTACCAATTACGCCACATCCGCATGATTAATCGCATCATGGATTACATCCTGCTTTTGCGGCTGCAAATATACGCCCTTTTTTGAGTTAATCACTACTGAAGAAAAAAAAGAATAATCGGTAGATTCAACTAGCAAAAGCAACTTTTTGGTTTACAAATTTATAAAATAGAT
>CAZOEV010000419.1:0-3331 GCA_964578915.1 uncultured Lentimicrobiaceae bacterium | reverse complement strand
TACCAAATTTACCATCTGTACCGGGACCGGACTTTTCGTTTTCCCAAATGCTGAGGCTATCAAAAACCATAGTGCCAACTTTTAACGTATTGGCTTGACTATATCTCGAAGTGCCTTTACCACCCCAAGCAGATGATTCCGATGTTTCTTTGTTCCATTTTATGCTGTTTAGGCGTGCCGAAGATGATTTTATTACAGATGCAGAATTAGCTGCTGTATGAAACATCAAATTGACTGTGTCTGTAGTATTTAAGACGGCTTCAACAACTATGTTATTGTATGTGCTTAGTTTGAATGGAATGGTATCAGTAAGGGTGAGAGTTTGATTTTTATGTAGTTCCTGACTACATCCAAATAAGAAAATCAAAACAAATAATATTAGCAGTTTCAATTGTTTTGTATAGATCTTTTTGTTCATTTCATTTATGGAGTATTAGGGATAATCCGAAGCATTAAAAATTACACTTTGAATTCTCGTGCTTCCATACCACCTCAATTTCTGAAAGTTCATCATAAAGCTCATTTGTATTACCCAAATTATCGCCAGCGCAGTTTAGTATGAATGATACGTAATTGACAGCTGGGTCGCAATTAACATAAAAGAAAACCCTTTCGCTTTGATACAAAGCCGTGGAATAATAGGAGTATTCATCATTACGCACCTCATCAATGGCTTCTTTTAGCCACTCTAATTCCTGTATAGCATTTTGTACTCCACACAGATTTTTTGGTGATAAGTCGGAGTCGTTTTTTTCACATGAAATAAGTGTGAATGAAAATACCAAAATGATTGATTTTGTTAGATTTAAAATAGTTTTCATTTTATAAGTCATTTAATTGTTTATTAAAATTTTATTTATTCGCTTACTTTTATCACTATATTCCCCTTCTTTCTTCCTGTATCTACATAGGCATGAGCTTGCTGAATGGCTTCAAGTGAATATGTTCTATCGATTATTGCTTTCATCTCACCCTTTTCAAAAACAGTTTTAATAAATTCCAATTGAGCTGTTGTTTCGGTTGCATAGGACAATCCGTCAACAGAAACAAATTTTCCCTCAGGTTTTAAGAGGTGTCGGCAAAATTTTAGCTTGGTGCATCCAACGGTATCAAAAAGGATGTCGTAGCGGTTTGATTGCTTTCTAAAATCATCCTGGTCATAAAAAATCATGTTTTCTACCCTCAATGCTGTCATCAGTGCTTTACTTGATGAACCGCAAACTGCCGTTACTTCTGCTTTATAATATAGAGCGATTTGAATGGCAGCTATGCCCACCGAACCTGTTGAACCTATGATCAAGACCTTAGGCCTAGACCTTTTGGAAAGTCGGGCCTTTTCCAGAAAATAGTGTGCTGTTTGTCCACCAAAGATTAATGCAGCCGCATCTTCAAAGCTTGCGTTCGTTGGCATTAAATAAACAGGACTATTCTCCTTTGTGGAAAGATATTCAGCATATGTTCCAAACTGGAAACCTGTACTCCCGAAAACCTTATCTCCTGGTTTAAATCGGGTAACACTTTCACCAATCTCTTCCACAACACCAGAATAGACCGTTCCCAATATGGGTTTTCTCGGCTTATTGAATCCTAAAACTACTCGCATCAGTGGCTTTAAAATGCCTTTAATCGCAAGACTTCTGACTTTTACATCAGCGGAGTTTACTGCAGTAGCCATAACCTTTATCAAAAGCTCATGACTGTGACATTTGGGTTTTGGTACTCTTTGAATCTGGAGCACTTCGGAACTTCCATATTTGGTACAAATAACCGCTTTCATTACCTAAAAATTAAACCCAAAATGTAGACCTGGTTCTCCAAAAAAGAATTTCGAATTTTTATCATCAAGTTGTTTAAATGAATCAGGCATTTCTGTGTGATACATGCGATGCGTAATAGCAATAGATGGTTCTATAAAGAATCTATCTTTAAAAAGTTTAACATGATAGCCCACTCTATAAGTGTTGAAAATTTGAAAGCCATTGTCGATTTTCTGATTGTCCTCATCAACAAAACTTTGCCAGGCATTCATAACATGAATTCCAGTATAGAGACCTTTCCACCAAAATCGCTGATAAACCAATGCGAAGCCATACTCTCGTATATAGCCGGGGAACTTCTCTTTAGCTGCTTCATAGGAATCTCCATAGGGAACACCCAGCGACCATGCATATTTCCAGGTTTTGAGCTCTAAAGATATTACGTCCTTTTCTGTGATACGGTAGCCAAAATTAAGCTGAGCAAAATCAGGTTTGTTGGTCTTCGCGAAATTTCCCAAGACGAATAGGGTGCTTCCAATAAAGTATCCTTTGGAAGTGCTATCCTGCAGGGAGTATTGAGCATTCACCTTTAAACTGCCAGTAAAAATCAGGGAAAGAATTATCCATAAAAGTTTCTTTTGCATATCTGTTTATTTGATATAAAATGATATTGCAAAAATATATGAGTGGGTACATGAAATTCGTTCACTTAAGTTAAGAAACGAATTTTACTTCTTACTTTTTTCGAGTACTCTTGCCCGGATCCTACTCAAAGATTGCGGTTTAATACCTAAAAAGCTTGCTAATTGATACTGCGGAATACGCTGAATCAAATCTGGTCGATTTTCTACAAGTTTAAGGTAACGCAGCTCGGGTGATGATGTTTTAAAGGCATCAAAATCAAGCTGTTGTTTTAACAACAACTCTTCCGATAACAACCGACACATTGTTTCAAATTTTGGAAATTTTTGAAAAATCTCTACTTCCATACTCGGGTCAGAAATGGTCAGAATAGAGTCTTCGACACAGGAAACAAAAAACTCCGAAGGCTTTTTGTCTACAACACATGGAGGAGTAAAACCTTCCATTTCGGTATAAAAAGCTGTTGTTTTTTCCTCTCCATCTATCGTGTAATAGGTTCGAATGCAACCTTTTAATACAAAATATCCATTGTTTGACTTTTGACCCTCCTCTAACAGTAAAGTCCCTTTTTTAAAAGAATGAAAGATATTTAGGTCTATCAAAGCCTTTTCTTCATCAGCTGTAAGCTCAATGTATTTTGATATGAAATCAAAGAGTAAGTTTTTCATTAGTTTTTATGTTTTTCCAAATTACAGGCAACGATCAGCTAACAACCAATTGGTTGTTATTTCCGCTTTGTATGCACCCCATAATATCATGTTAAAGTATTCTAAATTAAGTAAATAGCTGTTATTGCAGGCTAATCCCTTAAAAATAATCACCATTTTAGTTGTCAAAACCTGTAACATGCTTTGGGCTGTTTTTAAATAGGGTATAAAAGTAGAAATAGTTTCTCAACCATCCAACTGATCCAAAGGACTTTCTAGCTGATC
>CAZOEV010000418.1:0-3331 GCA_964578915.1 uncultured Lentimicrobiaceae bacterium | reverse complement strand
CTACTAAAATCGTTTTATTCATGGCGTTGTTTCTTTAAATGATGGAAATGCAATTAGTTCTGGTGGATCAATCATATCGCTGGTAATGAATGCTTGCTGAAATTGATTTTTCAGGCTTTTCAGCGCACCTTCCGCCTCCAGGCGAGAGCGGAAATTACCAATTCTTACGCGATAATAAGGTTGTCCGAATGACAGGTATGCAGGCCATTCAGGATATTCTTCTTCAAATGCTTGTATAAAAGCTTCTGCTCTTTGCACCGCATCATTGCCCGATTCCATAAAAAGCTGAATACGGTAACCTTCGAAGCGACTATCTGCTGCACGCAATTGCTTGTGCATTGCCAAAAGGCTGTCGATACGTGCGTCTTGGGTGATTTGTATAACACCTTCATTGCCATATTCATACTGTGCAATTACAGTATTTTGAAAAGCGGTTATTGAAAGCAAAAACAATACAAACAGAAGTATTTTTTTCATAGATAATTGCTTATACTGGTGATGTTTGAATACTTACCACAGGTATTAACGCATTATTAACCAATTGTTGTGCATAAGGACCCAAAAACATATTGCCGGCGGTATTGCTTTGCTCGGTCATAATGGAAATCATGTCGGCTTTTATTTCATCACTATAACTTAAAATACTTTGGGCAATTTTATCGGTTTCTATTTCTTTTACGAAAGCAGTAATCTTTCGATCTCTGAGACATTTCATGGCTTCATCTGCTGAAGATTTCATGCGACTTCTGATTACGCCAAGTGGGCTATTATAAAGCAAAACCAAGTGAACTTCGGCACCAAATGCCTCTGCCAAAGTGGCTGTAAATGGAAGTTTTTGCCTGCTTTCTGCTGAGCTGTCGATGGGTACTAAAATACGTTTTATGTCTTTATTGAAGCCGTAATCGGTACGTAAAGTAATCACTGGACAAGGTGAGGAGGTTACAATACGATAAGCGTTACTTCCAATCCAAAATCGTTCGTAACCACTTACTCCATGTGTGCCAGCAAATACAACATCAGCTTTAATTTGTTTAGCGAGCATAGCTATCTCACTATATACTTTGCCTTTGCGCAAATGAACCTGAATTTTACCCTGCTTTAATTGCGGCTGATATTTACTAACGATTTCATCAAAATATCTTTTCGTTTCGATGCGCAATGTCTGCTCGATATTCATCATTTGATCAGGCGTGCTGGCATTATCCACCCACACCAAATGAATGCCGGTTTCCAGTTTGTTGGCATACAAAAGCGCATACTCGAGGGTATGCAAGGCGTTTTTAGAAAAATCGAATGCAACAAGTAGTTCTTTCATAATCCATTCATTTTAACCAGTTTAACAACAAAACATTGGCTGCTTTCCGTCGTTTTAATCCTGTTTGCCTATGGAGCAAATAATGAAGCTAAATTACTGAAAAATCTAACACTTATAAAGTATGCTGCTTCTTAAATTGAAAACCAATTTACTGCACCGCTTCAAACTGCTGTAAAAATCGCAAATCGTTTTCAAAAAACAGGCGCAGGTCGTTGATTTGGTATTTCATCATGGTGATGCGTTCGATGCCCATTCCAAAAGCAAATCCTGTATATGCTTTGCTGTCTATTCCACATGAATCCAGCACATTAGGATCGACCATGCCACAGCCTAAAATCTCAACCCAGCCGCTGTATTTACAAATATTGCAGCCTTTGCCACCGCAAATATTGCAGGAAACATCCATCTCGGCAGAAGTTTCGGTAAATGGGAAATAGGATGGCCTGAAACGGATGCGCGTTTGCTTACCAAAAAACTCTTGTGCAAAATAATACAAAGTCTGTTTGAGGTCGGCAAAGGAAACGTCTTTGTCGATATACAGGCCTTCAATTTGATGAAAAATGCAATGTGCCCTGGCGGAGATGGCTTCGTTGCGAAAAACACGTCCAGGTGCAATCACGCGCACCGGCAGTTTTCCCTGCTCCATCACGCGCACTTGCACGCTACTGGTGTGTGTACGCAAGGCGATATCCGGGTTTTTGTGAATAAAAAAAGTATCCTGCATATCCCTCGCCGGATGCTCGGGCGGGAAATTAAGGGCTGAAAAATTATGGAAATCATCTTCAATTTCCGGGCCTTCGCTGATAACAAATCCCAAACGTTCAAAAATGCTGTTAATCTCTTTTCTTACGATAGAAAGGGGATGTCGCCCACCCTTAAAATGGCCGGAAGGCAAGGTGGTATCAAGCGTAGAAGCAGCAACACTAGTTTGATTTTCAACGCTTTCCTGTTTTTCCTTTAGAAAATCCTGCGCCTTGTTTTTAAGTTCGTTGAGCAGCACGCCAATAGTCCTGCGTTCTTCAGGAGCTACCGATTTAAAATCAGCGAATAAGGCTGGAATAAGGCCTTTTTTACTCAGATATTTTAACCTAAAATTTTCGAGCGACTCTCTATTGGATATCTCAAAGCGCTCCATTTCCTGAAGCAGCGCATCAATTTTTTCTTTCATCTGTTTCTTTGGCTTTATTCCAGTATTTCAATTTCCATAGTCACTTCTTCAACCGGCCTGTCGCCCCGACCAGTTTGCACGGCGGCGATGGCATCAATTACTTCAAAACCTGAAACAACCTCGCCAAAAACGGTATAAGTGCCATCTAAATGTGGCGTTCCGCCAAGAGTAGAATAGGCCTGTTTTTGTTCGTCGGTATAGCTTACCTGGCTGCGTTGACTCATCATGGCCAGGGTATTGACATCGTATTTTTGGCCTTGCACAATATAAAACTGTGATCCGCTGGATCGGCGTTCGGGATTGACATTATCGCCCATTCTGGCTGCGGCCAAAGCACCTTTTTTATGGATATAGTGCGGCAAGACTTCGGCTTCAACGGTATAACCAGGATCTTGTTTCCCATTGGCATTTCCGCCGCCTTGAATCATAAAATTACTGATAACACGGTGAAAAGGAGAGCCATTATACCAGCCCTGATTAATCAGTTTGATGAAATTATCGCGGTGTTGTGGCGTGTCGTTGTACAATTTAGCAGTGATATCGCCTTTTGAGGTTTTGATCAGCACGAGGGTTTCAGCATTTTGCTGGGCATAAAGTCCCATTGCTGTGAACATGATTAGGACGAGAAATAATTTTTTCATGGTGTTATTGTTTGCGGTAAATTTTACAAAAGATTTTCAGGGGGCAAAAATACAAAAAGCAACCGACAGCAGTACAAGTGGAATTTAAGATTGATTTTTAAGCTTTTGATTTCTGTGCTTCAACAAAACATTTGCGACAAACGGCCTCGTAACTTTCTGTTTCGCCGAGCATTACAAGCTTATCGCCGGCCACTGTGCGATGCGAAT
>CAZOEV010000417.1:0-3333 GCA_964578915.1 uncultured Lentimicrobiaceae bacterium | reverse complement strand
TTCACCTCTGTGGGAAAGGTAGCCTGGCAGATAGGTGTGGCTGATTTCCCCGTTTTCCGAATTCCCAAAGGAAGCATGACTTCAACCGTTTTTACTGGTAACTTATGGATGGGCGGAATGGATGAGACAGGAACGCTACATTTGGCTGGAGAAACATTTAATCAAGAAGGCTACGACTACTGGCCTGGCCCAGTAAGCAATTCTGAGGCCGTATATGAAGCTGAAAAACAGCTATGGAACAGGGCATGGAAGCTGAGTCTGGAAGAGATAGATTATCATAAAGAAAATTGGTTTCAACCCGACTATGTGCCAAATCCCGACATCCTGAACTGGCCGGCGCACGGAAATCCAGAATACGGACAAATGGAATTGATCGCTCCTTATATGGATCTGCAATCCAATGGAATTTATGAGCCCATGGCCGGTGACTATCCTATGATTCGCGGAGATGAGGCCATATTCTTTATCTTCAATGACGACCGTTTAGCGCATGGCGAATCAGGTGGCAATCGCATTGGCGTTGAAGTACATGGCATGGCTTATGCCTACAACCAGCCCGAATCTGAAGCATTAAATCACACCATATTTATCAACTACCAGATTATCAACAGGTCAGACAAAGTATATTCAGACTTTTATGTGTCAAAATTTACTGACTTTGACATCGGCTATGGATTCGACGACTTTATTGGCTGCGACACCTTGCTGCAAAGTTTTTACAGCTATAACGCTTTGCCTGTTGATGGATCGGGCGAACCTGAAAGCTATGGAGAAAACCCTCCTGCTCAGGCAGTCAGTTTCCTAAATCAGCCACTTTCAAGCTTTGTATATTTCAATAATTGTGCCTCCGGCCCTACTTGCGGCCCAAATGAGGCAGAAGATTACTACTACAACATGCAAGCCATGTGGAAAGACGGCAGCCATGTGCTTTACGGAGGTACAGGTCATTCGTCAGGAGCTGGAACAACAGATAACCCAACCAATTATATGTACTCCGGAAATCCGGTAAGCAGCGAAGGATGGTCAGAAATTACAGAAAACAATGATCCAGGTGACCGCAGAGGAATTGGAAATATGCATATCGGAGACTTTGAGCCAAACGACCGCATTTGTTTAGATCTGGCGTATGTTTACGGTCGCTCTGATGCAGGACACCTTGAATCCATTAACAGCATGAAAGCTAACATAGCCGAAATTAGAGACTTTTATGCAATCAACATCGATGGAAGTTGTGTTGATCTTATCCCAACCAACACTACTGAAATTGGTGGAGAAAGTCAACTACCAAGGCTATTTCCAAACCCGGCTACAAATACGCTCTATGTGAGTTTCGATAAAAATGAAAAAGTAACCGCTACCATTTTTAATAGCCTCGGACAGCTTGCGCGTCAAATTGATACACAAGGCACTGAATTGCAGTTTGACCTGAGTAAACTGGAAAACGGTATGTATATTCTGAAACTGCAAACCTCCGACAAAAGCTTCAGCTATAAATTTGTAAAACAAGAATAATTAGCCGTCGTTTTAAAAAAAAGAGGCAGTCCAGAATGGGATTGCCTCTTTTTTTTTGCATCAGTCAATTTTTATAAAAGCCTTCGATGCCATTTCATCGCCATCAATAAGTTGGAGGCGATAGATTCCGACCGGCAAGTTCGAGATATTTATAGTGATATTATTTTGTTTTCCGGCCTTCGCCGATGGGGAAAGCACAAGCTGTCCGTTACTATTAAAAATATAGTAAAACAGGTCTTTTCCGCTTTTAGGAGATAGTGTAACATAAAGCATATCGCTTGCCGGATTGGGTGAAATACGGAAGTTGAGCCGCTGTGTTTGCTCTGAGATAGCCGGAAATATTTCGGCATCGCGGTTAAATAATTCCAGTCCACCACTGTAGTTTCCAATCATCAAACCTGAATTGTCACGAAATTGTGTTTGCAAAACAATAGCAGCAGTACGCATTCCGCGATCCCCATTTTGTATCGGGAAGCCGAAAATATTTTCAAAGCGTGAAGAAGCTTGAAATACGCCATCCATATTGTTATCAATATTTTCATAAAGGTAAAGCTTGCCCTGCTCAGAGCCAACAAGCAAAAGCGTTTCGCCGCTTTGCAGTCTAAAAAAATGCGGCGTACTGTAACCATCATAAGAAATATTAAAATCAGTGACGTTTACCTCGCCAAGAAAATCATTAACTAGCTCAAATTGTGTCGTTTCGTCAAAGAATGCTCCTTTGTAAAAACTAATTTTTCCAGCCCTGTTGCCAATCAATAAATCGACAGCACCATCATTATCTATATCGAAAAGTTGCGGTGCCGACCATTCCCCCACATCAATCTGTTGATAAAAATCATCCATTATCACAAAGCTACCATCGATCTGTTGCTCCAAATAAATCAGCTTTCCAGTGGCATTACCAACAAGCAAATCCAATCGACCATCACTATTTAAGTCAGCCGCTGCTGGTATAAATCCGCGCAGATTTTTAGCAAAAAGTCGGCCCAAATCTTTTGAATCCAAACTAAAAATCCTATTTCCATCCACTTCAGAACCTTTATAAACATCAATCTGCGCCTGCTGGCGCGAAAACAAAGTGCCACCATCATACCAAGAGAACTGGTAGCTACCGATATTCCCAACAATCAAATCATCTATGCCATCTGCATCTAAATCAGCCAGTAATGGAAAAGCACCAGAACCCAAATCAAGCATTTCTTCTTGCAAAAAATCTTTTTGCTGAAGCTGAAAATCAGGTAATTCAAGAGTTCCTTCATTCAAATACAGCCAAATACTTTGTATGTTTTCTGTAACTTCAAAATTTGGATCGAAAGGCGAAACTAGCATATCATCTAGGCCGTCGTTATTTACATCCGTGAAGAAAGGCAGCGGCATTGAAAAAAGACGCACTGGTGTACTATTGGATGGAAAAGCTGTGTCCTGACTTACCATAAAAGCCTGCTCAGCTGTGCCGCCGTTCCAGAACAACGTAATGCCCGGATAATCAACATCAGCAAGCAGTAATTCGGGCAAGCCGTCATTATTCAAATCACGAATACCAAAAGTTGCACCGCGGTGCCGGGATTGTCGTTGTTGCATCACCAACTGCTTGTTAAACAAACAAGTGTCGAGATACATTTCATTATTTTCTTCATTCTCAGCCACACGACCCCAACAAAAATCGGTGCGCTCAAAATCGAGCGAATCAGCATGACCATATTTTTCCATCGACTTATTGGTATGCAACTCGATAAATGTGCCCAGCGACCAAAAGCTCAATAAATCCAAATCTCCATCACCATCAATAGTCCACTTGCTCTCAGGCCATTCCTTCATGAT
>CAZOEV010000416.1:0-3347 GCA_964578915.1 uncultured Lentimicrobiaceae bacterium | reverse complement strand
GTTCATCAGCGTAAGCTCCTCCACATCAAGCAGTCGGCTGCACTCTTTTATATACACATTGCGGTAAATCGCATCTGGAATCAGCGAAATAGTATGCACGATTTCTTTGACTAATCCCGCCTTTTTTATTGGATCGTGTTCCGAATCTTTGAGCAACAGCTTAGTCTTGAAGCTGATAAAATCGCTGGAATTGTTGGCGATAAATTCCTCCACTTCTGCCGTACGATTTTTACGCACAAAAGAGTCGGGATCTTCGCCCTCGGGCAAAATCACCACGCGCACATTCATGCCTTCTTCGAGTATCATATCCGTGCCACGCAGCGAGGCCGCTATGCCCGCTTTATCGCCATCATAAAGCATGGTGATGTTTTTGGTATAGCGCTTCACCAACCTTATTTGGTCGGTGGTGAGCGAGGTGCCGGAGCTGGCCACTACGTTTTCGATGCCGGCTTGGTGCATGCTTATCACGTCGGTGTAGCCTTCAACCAACAGGCACTGATCTTGCCGACTGATGGCGTTTTTGGCGAAATAAATCCCGTAAAGGGTTTTGCTTTTGGTGTAAAGATCTGACTCTGGTGAGTTGAGGTATTTGGCCTTGGACTTGTCCGACTGCAAAATGCGTCCGCCAAAGCCAATCACCTTGCCGGTGAGGTTATGAATCGGGAAGATAACACGGCCCTGAAAGCGGTCGTAAAAACGCTCTGCACTGCCAGTTGAAAGTCCGATTTTCAGCAGCAGATCAATGCTGTAGCCCTGTTTCACGGCATGTTGGCTAAAGGTGTCGCGCCCATCGGGATTATATCCCAGCTGGAACTTTTTTACGGTGGCTTCTCTGTAATCGCGCTCCTTGAAATAGCTCAGTCCCACAGCCTTGCCTTCTTCGCTACCAAACAGACTTTCCGAAAAATATTGCTGAGCAAAAGTGTTGAGGTTAAACATCCTTTCGCGCTCGTTTTGCGCCACCAGCTCTTCGGCTGTTTGCTCGCGCTCTTCAATCTCAATCTGGTATTTTTTGGCCAGCCAGCGCAACGCTTCCGGGTAGGAATAGTGCTCGTGCTCCATCACAAATTTGGCCGAATCGCCTGCCTTGCCACAGCCAAAGCATTTGAAAATTCCCTTAGCAGGAGATACCGTGAAAGAAGGGGTTTTTTCCTGGTGAAACGGACACAAGCCAATCATATTGCTGCCCCGCCGCTTGAGGCTTACAAACTCACCCACCACCTCTTCGATGCGGGCAGATTCTAAAATGCTTGCGACGGTATTTTGCGGTATCATGCTGAAATTTCTTATTGGCGAAATTACAAAAGTTAAGCCTCTAAAGTCAAAATAATGGCTATTTACATTCCTGAAATGTGTATTTTAGCATCAAAAAATTAATACTATGAATCAAGTAAAACGTTTATATCGAGCACGCTTCAACCGTGTAATCGGTGGTGTTTGCAAGGGCATGGCAGATTATTTTAATATGGATGCAACGGTAATGCGCCTACTTTGGGTGTTTTTTACACTGCTTGGCGGCGCCGGAATTATAGCTTACTTTATCTGCTGGATAGTGATTCCTGAAGAGCCTTTTGGGGTGTGATTTCTGTCAAGATTTAAGGAAGTTGAAATGACTGCAATTATCGAATGCAGTGCATTTTAGAATTGATGTAATTAATTGGTTTGGTGGATTTAAACTAAGAAATGGAAACTTTTATAGGAATACTATTTGCACTTGGTTTTTTTGGAGGAATGATATCAATTCCTCACTTGTTTATTATTAAGCGAGAATTAAGATCAAATGGAATTTGGACTTCCTATTTATGGTGGCTTCCTTCCGATTTAATAAAATTCAAAACCTTAATAAAGAACGAAAAGAATCCAGTAAAAAAACAAGATTATTTAAGCAAATACTATTTATTCCTGATTCCTTTTATTGTTTCTTTATTAACATTCATTGCATTTGGGGCTATGGTTTTTTAAGCTAAAAATAATAAGCTATCTAAAAAACAGATATACATAAAGATGAAACATATTTTGACCATCCTTATTTTTTTTAATTGTCTGGCTTCATTTGGACAAGTTGACACAGTCAAGTTTAATGGGTTTGATCTTGTTTTCACTCCTTCTGATACAGCAATAAATTGTATTGTATTAGATAAGTATCCTGAATATAAAGGTGGATTTGAAGAACTTGTAAAATTTATTGGGAAAAACATTGAATATCCAGAAAAAGCTATTAATGATAGCATTCAAGGAAGAGTATTTCTGACTTTTATAGTAAAATCAACCGGAAAAATTACTGACTATGAAATTAAAAAAGGACTTTCACCAGAGATTGATTTTGAGTGTCTTCAAATGCTAAATAATATGCCGAATTGGACTCCAGCAATTTTAGATAACAAACCGATTGATTACCGTGTTATCTTTCCAATAACTTTTAAACTTTGAGATTATAACATAATTTTAACATCTAAACAAAATGCCAATAAACACTGACTATCAAATATTTAACTAAATGTATTTGATTGCTGATAGAGGGATTTATTAAAACAAAGAACCCTGCTTCATCACCAGCATAGAATCTGGGAGAGGAATTAACGGGACTGTTGGGCAAAGTTAAAACAATAGGACTAACATAGCTAACCATGATAAACAAACTAAAAACGGGAGAATTTTACGGAAATCATTATCAAAAATTGGCTTTTGACAATTTTACAATGACAGATACCGAATATATTCACGAAAAAGTAGATTGGCACTATCATGAAAACCCCTATTTCACTTTTTTGCTTCAAGGTAAGTTATTTGAATCCAATAAAAAAGAATCCTATTATTTAAAGCCCGGAAGTTTATTATTTCATAACTGGGAAGATGCACATTATAATACAAAACCACCCGAATTTACGCGAGGATTTCATGTTGAACTAAATGAGAATTGGTTTGTAAGCAATGATTTACAAATAACTGATATTAAAGGGAGTAAAAACCTGAAGAACCCTTTAATTAGAAATCTGATGAACAAAGTGTTCTTAGAAACTAAAATAAATGACCAATATTCAAATTTAAGTATAGAGACATTCTTGATTGAAATATTCAGTACTATAAAGGAATGTAAAGAGAAAAGTTTTAAAAATCCCATCTGGGTAAAAAAACTTCAAGAACTTCTCGTTGAGGAACAGATTGATTTTTCATTAAAAAATTTAAGCTCAATTTTAGAAATACATCCGGTCCATTTATCAAGAGAATTTATCCGATATTTTGGAACGAATTTAGGTAACTACATAAGGCTAATAAAAGTAAATCAAGCCTTTAACCTAATCGCATCAAACCAATTTTCGATGACCGAAATTTGCTATAAATGCGGG
>CAZOEV010000415.1:0-3354 GCA_964578915.1 uncultured Lentimicrobiaceae bacterium | reverse complement strand
GGGAGGTACGATCACTTTTAAAAACCCTTCTTTTGAAATGGCACGTTTGCGTATCTTTAACTTGCATGGTCATTTAGTGTTGGAAGATGAGCAAAACGACAATAAATTTCAGATTCCTGTTGGTATATTGAAAGCTGGTATTTATGTGTTTGAGATAGTTACCTCTGAGCGAAAATTCCTGGCTAAAGGAAAATTAATAGTAACTAATTGATGGATAATTAACTAAAGGATTGTACTTTTGAACCTATGACTGATAAATCCACCAATAAGCGAACGCTACTCAATAGCTGGGTAAGTTTGTATGCCTCGCATTTGCATGCCTGGGCACGTAAACGCACTAGCGATCAATTACTTGCGGAAGATTTGGTGCAGGATACTTTTGTGGCTGCCTTGCATGCACTGGATGGTTTCGAAGGTGAGAACCCCAAAGCATGGCTTTTCTCTATATTGAAACACAAAATTATGGATCATTTTCGGCAAAAATATAAGATGCAGTTTGTGGATGTGGGCGATCGTCAGGAGGATGTTCTTGACCTTTTCTTTAGTAAAGATAAAAGCTGGAGTCAGGATCAAAAACCTGGTGATTGGAATACAGATGGCGAGGAGCTGTTGGATAATGAGCAGTTCCGGCAGCTGCTATATAATTGTATGGAGCAGCTGCCCGAACAATGGTCTTTGGCAATGAAATTAAAGTATTTGCAGGAAATTAAGGGATCCGCGATTTGCGAAGACCTTGGAATCAGTCAGGCTAACTTCTGGCAGATCCTACACAGATCAAAACTACAACTACGCGCATGTATTGAACAAAATTGGTTTACACCATGAAGAATATAATGAACAATTTGATGCTCTCTTGCTATAAAGCAACAGAATTAATTGAGAAGAAAAGCGTGTTTCCCTTAAATCGTGTCCAAAGGGTTCAACTTTTCATGCATACCCAAGTTTGCGATGCCTGTCGCAACTATCAAAAGCAAAGCGAATTGCTCGATGAGGTACTTGAAAAAGAATTTAGAGCTCTTAATGAAGAAAATTTATCTAATGATCAAGAATCAGATAATCAGCGAATTAATCGATTAAGTGAAAGGCTGGATAAAGAAAAATTCAGTTGATTCTGTCAGGTTTTTAATGATCGGGCGACTGGGTAGATGAATTTAATCCTAATTGTTCGAAACATTAAAAAACCTAAAAAAATGAAAGATCACAAAAATTTTATTAAAACGACTTTAGTAGCTGGTGCATTGATCAGCAGCGGAGCAGCCCTTAATGTACAAGCCGGAAATGCTTTCACAGCCAATTTACTTGGTTCTGGCAGCGAAGTTAGATCAGCGCTGAGCACGGATGTTTTTACACCCATTGCAAATCTCAAATTTGAGCTCAAATGCGGTGAAGCCACCAAAGAAAGCAAAACCGAGGAAGCCAAATGCGGCGAAGGGAAATGTGGCGAAGGAGAAAAGAAAGCTGAGAAATCTGCTGAAAAGAAGTCCGACGTAAAAACTGAAAAGAAAGCAGATGTAAAATCGGAAAAGAAAGCCGAGAAAAAATCTGAAAGCAAAAGCTCAGAAGCCAAATGTGGTGAAGGCAAATGCGGTACTGAGTAAGTACATATTCAGCGGAGCGTGGCCTTGTGATTGGTCACCTCCGCTTTTTCTTTCCCGAATTTATTCAAAAAAAATAGACCTATGACCGGCATTGGCTTTCGACGTGATTTTGCAGAAGAATTATTGGCATCAAACCAGCTCACCCCTGATTTTATTGAGGTGGCTCCCGAAAACTGGATTGAAGTGGGAGGCTATTGGAAAAAGCTGCTCGACAAAGCTTTGGAGCGTTATCCCTTATTTACCCACGGACTTTCGCTTAGTATTGGTAGTCCCGATCCACTGGATTATGATTTTCTGCGCAAGATCAAACAGTTTCTCAATGATACCGGCGCTACCCTCTACTCAGAACATCTGAGTTTTGCCAAATGCGATAATGCCCATTTATATGAGCTGCTTCCGATTCCATTTACCTCCGAAGCTGTAAAACATGTGAGTTCCCGTATCCGGGAGGTTCAGGAAATTCTTGAGCGCCGCATCGCAATCGAAATTGTGAGTTATTACACAGCCGTTACGCCTGAGCTTAGCGAACTGGAATTTGTAAACGCCATACTGGAAGAGGCTGATTGTGATTTATTGCTCGATGTAAACAATATCTACGTTAATGGCTTTAATCATAACTATGATCCTGAAGCTTTTATCCGTGAATTGCCTCTGCAACGTGTGCGCTATATTCACATGGCGGGCCACGAACAGGTGTCGGAAGATTTGATTATTGATACGCATGGCCAGGCCATTGTTGATCCGGTTTACCAGCTGTTTTCATTTGCAATGCAGCAAATTGGACGTCCGGTTCCGGTGCTTCTCGAACGTGATTTCAATATCCCTGAGTTGCAGGAGATGCAGCATGAGCTACAGCAGTTAAAAAAAATACAAAAACAAGCCTTAACACCTCAGTTCCATGGAAGCCCTAGTTAAAACTTTCAAAGTACAGCAGGCCTTTGCTTCAGCTATCAGACAGGAAAAGGTATTCAAAAATAAACTTTCACGACCAGAAGCCCTCGATCATTACCGTCGAATGGTGTTTAATGTGGCCGAAGATGCGATTAACGCTGCTTATCCATTGACAAGAAAGCTTTTGTCAACTTCTGAGTGGTCACAATTGGTGAAAGATTTTTATCGCAGTGGCGAAATGCAATCACCGCAGATTTGGAGAATGCCGGAAGCACTTATAGCATTTGTTGAAAAACACTATTTGCCGTTTCAAAGAAAATATCCTTTCCTGCTTGAGCTGATGCAATTTGAATGGGCAGAAGTGGCAGTGTATATGATGCCTGATATTGGATTAGATATAAAACTTAATGGCGATGCCGATAAGGGCAATGTGGTGCTTAATCCGGAAATGGAGTTGATGCATTTTAATTTTCCTGTGCATCTAAAGCCAGCCGGAACAATCAGTGTAAACGACCGCTCAAACTTCTTTGTGAGTTTGCACCGGCATCCCGAAAGTGGTAAGGTGCTGTTTACCAACCTCTCGCCGCTTACAGCTCAAATGATTGCACTCTTGAAAGCTGGCGTACAAATGGATTTGACCGCTTTGGTTAAATTAAGCTGTGAGTCGCTAAAGATTAAATACAAAACGGATTTTCTTCCGCAAGCGCTAGGATTTATCAATCAAAGCATTCAAAATCAACTTATTCTTGGATTTGCCAGCGCTTAAGTAGGGCTTGCTGAAAAACTAATACATCGTTAATTATCAGATAAATGTGTAATATATCCTTTCTGCAGATGCATAGTTTTCACAGCTATTCACTCAAAA
>CAZOEV010000414.1:3023-3358 GCA_964578915.1 uncultured Lentimicrobiaceae bacterium | reverse complement strand
ATCCTGTGGTAGCAATTTTTCCAGAAAGGGCAAAAACTTTGGTTCCTTTGCTGGTTTTTGTTCCCATGCTGCTAAACCAATCGGCGCCTTTGTTTACGATAGCCGTAAGGTTTGAGAGCGTTTCCACATTGTTGATGATGGTAGGTTTTCCAAATAGTCCGCTCACTGCTGGGAAAGGTGGGCGAGGACGTGGCATTCCACGGCGGCCTTCGATGCTTTGGATAAGTGCTGTCTCTTCGCCACAAACAAATGCGCCGGCACCTTTTTTAATCACGATGTCAAGATCAATACCCGAGTCGAAAATATTTTTTCCAAGCAAGCCATATTCTTTGGCT
>CAZOEV010000414.1:0-3013 GCA_964578915.1 uncultured Lentimicrobiaceae bacterium | reverse complement strand
TGCACGGATGTAGATATAAGCTTTGGTGGCGCCAATGGCATAAGCAGCCAATGCCATGCCTTCGAGCAATTTGTGTGGGTCGCCTTCAATCACAGCGCGATCCATAAAAGCTCCTGGATCGCCTTCGTCAGCATTACAAATCAGGTATTTTTGGTCGGCTTCGGTTGCCAAGGCAAATTTCCATTTTTTACCTGTTGGGAAACCTCCGCCGCCACGGCCGCGTAAGCCACTCTTTTCGATATATTCGCAAAGCTCGAGAGGGCTGAATTTTTTTATCGCGTCGAGGTAGGCTTTGTAGCCATCGCGGGCAATATATTCTTTTATACTTGTGGGATTGGTAATTCCGCAATTGGCTAAAACCAAGCGCACCTGTGGTTTAAAGAAGAAGTGTTCGTTAAGTGCCGGAACACCAGCCCAATCTGTTTGGTCTTCCTGCTCCTGAAACTGTCCCAATACTGGATGTTCTGGCACTTCAATGGTGAAAACATGATCTAAAATATTGGCAACATCAGCTTCTGTTACTTTCTCAAAAGAGATGCGTTTTTTGCCTGGAAGTTTAATGTCCATGATGGGTTCGGACGAACACAGTCCAATACAACCAACAGGAATCACTTCGGCGTCAATTTGCTTTTCGCTGAGGTAGGCTTTCGCTTTCGCGATTGTTTTAGCTGCTCCGGCTCCTAAACCACAAGTTCCGGCTCCTACAAATATTATAGCTTTGTCGTTGTGCTCATTTTTTATAATACTGAGCTTGCCGGCTGTTTCTGCTGTGATGGCCGATTTATCGCTAACTTTCAGCACATTTTCAATTAAAAAACTTTTTTCTGTTTGCATTGCTATTCCTCCCTGGTTTTGTAATCGTCAAAAATGCCTTTTATGGTTTCGGTACCTACTTTAGCATAAAATTCGCCATTGATACTAATAACCGGGGCTAAACCGCAGGCGCCGATACAGGCCACTACTTCGAGGCTAAACAGCTTGTCTTTAGTAGTTTGTCCGGTTTTAATCTTGAGATGTTTTTCAATTTCATCCAGCACAGTGGCCGAACCTAAAACATGGCAAGCGGTACCGCGACAAACCTGCACATGATATTTTCCGGGCTGATTAAAGCGAAACTGATTATAAAAAGTGGCCACACCAAAAATTTTGCTGGCAGGCATTTTGAGGAATTTGCTCACCTCAATTACTGATTCTTCAGATAAAAAACCCAGCTTATCCTGCACTTTTTGCAGGATAGGGATGAGGCTATCGCGGCCGGCATCCTGATACTGGTCTAAAATTTCCTGTACGGTGGTCTTCATATTATTTTTTTCAATTTGGATATGCGATGGTAAGCAATGCGGCTTTAGCTTGCTGCATTAGGTGTGGCGAAGCCAAACAACATAAACTGGGTAACCTAATTTGTAGGTTTTGTAGCTTTGTTGGCCAAGATACGTTCTACTTCTGGGAGCACACGGCTTTTATCAACGGGCTTGCGGATAAAACCGTTTACTGGAACCCAAACCGAACGGCCGTCTTCTGCGCGATAATCAATGCCGGAATTTCCGGTTACGATGTCGCGGATCAGGATCACCTGTAATTCTTTGTAGTTTGGATCGCTACGAAACTCTCTGGCCATGGCCTGAACGCTGGGTTTGGTGGTCATCAAAACCTCAATGGAAGTTTCCATAAGCGTTGGGATATGTGATAATTTTGGGTTGTCAACAAATTCGCGCGCCATTTCAAAACCTTCATAATGTGTGGTCATCATCACATCAAGGATGGCTAAATCTGGTTTTTCTGATAAGGCTTTTTCAAGTCCTTCTTCTTTGTTGAAAGCCGAAACTACTTCATAACCTTCGTTTCCGAGAATCTGTTCGAGCATCGTGATCACATCCATGTCATCATCTACTACTAAAATTTTTGCTTTTGCCATTGTGATTATTTTTTTAGGGTTTGACAGTTTGTTATTTAATTAACAATCAGATGGCAAAAGTACTAATATCTGGCTTGTGAAAAAAGGTTGATTGTTACTATTTTCACAATGAAAAACCTGCGTCATTACGCTGGTGCTTTCCGGTAGTTTTACGCAATTCTCAGCAGAAGCCATTTCTTTTTTACTTCGTAAAAACCCCAAAGGTTTCGGAAAACCTTTGGGGTTTAACATATTAACTACTTAATTTACCTCATTTATATAGACATCTTGAAGTCCTACTGGACGTTCAAAATTCCGTTCCGCGAAGTATTTTACTTCGTGGAATTATCCTGTAGCATCGGCTACATACGAAATCGTCAGCACAAGCCTTTGGTGATTTAACGTATTAATTACTTAATTCACGTCTTCTCTTCCGATGTTTTGAAGTCTTATTCATACGTTCAAAAATCCGTTCCGCGAAGTATTTTACTTCGTGGAATTATCCTGTAGCATCGGCTACATACGAAATCGTCAGCACAAGCCTTTGGTGATTTAACATATTAACTACTTAATTCACTTCTTCTTTTCCAATGTTTTGAAGTCCTATTGGACGTTCAAAAGTCTTTATTATGTTTTCATCGTCCGAGGCAGGAAGACAACGGAAATCTATACCCCTGCAACAACAAAAAGATTAGATTAGTAACAAAGCCCGTTGGATCAGTTGGATTTATGAAAAATTGGGGTTACTTTTAAGCCCTATTTAAAAACCACGTCAAATACATTGCGGGCTTTGACAATAAAAAATAATGTTTATTTTTCATGCTTTGGCATGTGAAATTAGCTATACGACTAATTTACAGCGTATGAATAGGGCATCATGGCGCGTTGATAAAGCAGAAATAATAAGCATTTGGTTGTTAGCCAATTGTTGTAAGCAATTAAAATTCGATAAATGATGAATGCTAAACCAACATATCAAGAATTAGAAAAGCAGATTGCTGATCTTAAAAAGCAAAATGAAATTTCTCGTTTGGATTTTTCCACTCAAAACGAAGAGAAAACAAAACGTACAGATGAATTAAGAAAAGCCAAAGAAAGAGCAGAAGAAAGCGAAGCCAG
>CAZOEV010000413.1:0-3361 GCA_964578915.1 uncultured Lentimicrobiaceae bacterium | reverse complement strand
TTGCTTCTGTGATTTTTGAAAGTTTAATTCTTTTAATTCGCCCACGCAACTTAGCAAGACCGTTCCCATCCATAAACCCCCATCACCCAAAACAACCTACTGAAGAACAAAATCACAAACCATTATATTACAAACAAATCAACAACACAATGAAACATTTTTACGCAATTCTTTTTATGCTATGCTTTCCGTTACTTTCTATCGCACAAAGTGATTATTACGTGATCGATAGCAGCTTCTATGCCATGCAGCTGGTAAATGGTGGGGAAATCATTAACGCAAAATTTTGTCAGGTAAAAAAAGGCGAAGAAATAATTGCCTATACGCCTCATGAAGTTTCAGAATACGGATTCAAAAATGGGCGGGTTTTTGTTTCCAAAGAAATTCAAATAGCAGACTCCTCGAAAAGGGTCTTTTTGGAACGTTTGCATAAAGGAGAAACGACTTTATATTACTACCGAGCAGCCGATATAAAAACATTTTTTATTCAGAAAGACGATGGCTTATTTGTCGAAATGCCAAAACAAAACACAGCAGGCGATGATTATTCCCAACAACTGTTAACATTAACAGGCGATTGTTCCAATGTTTCAGACGCCAGCAAGCTCGTGAGTTATAAAAAAAGGCACTTATCCAAGCTTATTGCGCGATACAATACGTGCGAACTGAAACCTTTCCCTCATTTCAAATACGGACTACTAATTGGTTATGAGCTTTCTTAGCTCGTACCATCAGAAAAGTCAATAGACGACGTATCGGGCCTTTCAATAAACAATGACAATGATTTAGATCATTTCGATTATAAATATAATGGCAGTTTTTCCATCGGAATGTTTTTAGACAATCCAATACTTGCCAGTGATTTTTCACTTCATGCGGAGGTGTTATTTTCTAAACATAAACATTCCTATAGCTATACCTCAAACACCAAAAAACTAGATTTAACAATAAACACCTCCAGTTTAAGGATTCCACTTTTGATAAGATATACCTTGCCTAAAAATAATTTCAGACCTTATTTTAATGTAGGGCCAGTGTATTCTTACAATCTTAAAAACGAGAATTCTTTATATAAAGAAACGATTACATTCACAGATTTGGCAAATACAAAAGTGGATTTTATCGAAGGAACAATAATCCCAACAAGTGAATTTGGTTTTGCTATTGGCTTTGGATTCGAGTTTGACCTTGATTTTAAAAAAGCGCTATTTCTTGAAATACGTTATAGTGAGAAGTTTGGCGCAACTAACGATTATTCAAGCAGAAATTCAATGATTGGTATTTCAACAGGAATTAATTTTTAAGCCATGAACAAAGCCAAAACATTTTTTACGTTTTTAATCCCATTTATTCTTTGTTCGCCTGTCATTTTTGGGCAGGCCGTTGAGCCGGTTTCATCAAGTAAAATTTCAATTGGAGTCACATTTTCACCGGATTATTGTTACCGAAGATTTCATCCAAAAAATGCTTTTGCTGAGGTTGTCGCAGAAATCAGAGATGAAACAGAAATACCAAAATTTGGCTACACCGCTGGCCTTTCGCTGCTTTATAAACCCTGGAATCGTGTTTCTTTTGAAACGGGATTGTATTTTTCTGATAAAGGCTATAAAACTGAATTTATAGGGGTATATGATTTAGAGGCATCGCCTTCTATATTTGTAAATCGCGTTAAAGCCAGTTATCAATACTACTATTTGGACATCCCGATTAAGCTTAATTATTTCATTTTGACTGGCAAAGTGAAATTATTTGCATCAGCCGGATTTTCAGCCAATATCTTCCTAGATGATCGCACAAAATCAACATTTATAGATCCCGCAGGAACGGAATACGCTTCAAGTGGTTTAGATTTATCACCAATAAATATTAATGTTTTACTTGGCGCTGGAATTGATTATTCCATTAATAGCCGGCTCAATTTCAGACTTGAACCAATATTCAGCTATGCTATTACACCCATTGCTGATGCTCCTATAAAAGAATATCTTTATTCGGTTGGCGCCAATTTTGGCTTGTATTACAGTATAATAAATTAAACACAAACTTTGTATCAATTAGCCAAGGTAAAACCTTAAAAAAAAATGAAAATCATGAGAAGATTTACCCTCCTTATTACTTTCTTAACGATTTGCATAACCGCAGCCTTTGGCCAATCAAACACTGATTCGCTCAGCTTAAAAACAACTTTTGGAAGCTACAAAGTGTATCAAGGCTAAAACCAGCTAAGCATGAAACAACTTGCCTTATTGATGAAAACTAACGACCAAGCCACTAAACAATTAAGGTCAGCAAAAACAGTTCAAGTTACGGCTTCAGTTATCGGTTTTGCAGGAGGTTTTATGGTGGGCTATCCGCTTGGAACAGCTTTGGTCGGAGGCGAACCCAATTGGGTGTTAGCCAGCGTTGGTGCTGGATTGATCGTTGTCTCTTTTACGCTGAATCACTCCGCAAAGAACAAAACAAAACAAGCCGTCAACACCTATAATAAAGGACTGAATACAAGCTCATTTTGGAATAATAGCGAATTAAAGCTTTCTATGACCGGAAATGGCATAGGACTTTTGCTTAGGCTTTGAAATTGAAGGTCATCAGGATTAGCAAACTGCGCAATTTCAGTTTTTTGTTATAAAGCCACGGCACTAAAAAAAAGTTGGATAGCACTTATGCCTTCCTACATTTCAAAAAGAAGAAAAGCCGTGAAAAGATACGTTTCTCAAAGTTCCAGAAAAAGCGAAACTGACCGAGAAGCGTTCCGTAAACCAGCAGCAGCAATTGGTGCAGTGGGAAAGTGCTTAGCAGAAAAACCAGTAATCTGAGCAAAAATGATTTGGGCATTGCCAGCCCGATAAATTTAAAAACATAAGCCTCAACCACTAAAACCGATGAACCGGCCAAAGCAAAAACTGCAAGTATCAATACAATCTGAAAATTACTATTAATACCCCAACGCTCTTTTAATTTATTAAACAAAGCCCTCATTCTTTGATTTTCTATTTTAATTGACGGCAAAAGTAGTTTAAAAAAAATTGTCGGCAGATTGGGACAAAAAAAGGATGGAAAGCACTATTTTGACTGTTTTCAGGCCTATTTTTAAGATGCACCACAAGGGCTGAATCAAAAGTTTAATTAGATGTAAAATGGTAGCAGAAAAACTTCGTTCAGATGTAATCTGCTGTTAAAAGTTATTGTAGTATGTAAATCACGAAAACACCTTATCTTTATCCAAATTTTTTAAGTCTTATGAATGCATTTTTCCGCTTTTTAAAGCCACTTACCGGGGTAATTATCATCAGTTTTATGGCTTGGTATTTCTCTGATATCTTTATGTATATCATCATTTCGACCTTGCTATCACTGATAG
>CAZOEV010000412.1:0-3362 GCA_964578915.1 uncultured Lentimicrobiaceae bacterium | reverse complement strand
CAATTGTCCGCTACCATGACCAATCACTTCATGCAAACCGGTATGCAGTTTCGAAGCTTGTCCGCCAAATTTCTTAATACGTTCTTGCTGTTCAGGCAGATAAAATTCTTGTAAAGAACCGCCTTCTCGGGAAGCGTTTTCGTACGCATCTTCAATATTGCCCAGCGAAACCGATTTCGAACCGTAAGTTTCTCTAATCCAGTCGGCATTGGGCAAATTGATGCCAATAGGGGAGGTGGGACTGCAATCGCCGGATTCGGTAATCACCTGAATCACTTTGTAGCTCACGCCTTTGGCTTTTTTCCTTTTGTGGGCGGTATCAATCGGGCTGTTTTGCTCGAACCAGCCAGCCAGCTCACTGATTTTTCCAAAACGCTGGGTAGCTTCTTCATCGCGCATGGAAAGCACGGATTCAAAAGTGGCGTGGCGGCCAAGTGGATCGCCATACACTTCGATAAATCCATGCACTAAATCAATCGCTGAAACGGTATCACTTACCCACAATTTATTGTATTCATTAAATACGGTCAGGTCGCCGGTTTCGTAAAACTGAACCAGTTTTTGCAAGATTTCTTTTTGCAAGTCATTTTCTGCAAATTCTTTAGCTTCTTCAAGCAGAATAATCATTTTACGGATCGCTTTGCCGTATAGGCCATCGGCTTTGTAAATCTTTTCAATGATTTTGCCGTCCTGTTTGATAAGTCTGCTGTTCAGGCCTTTCCAAACGGGTTCTTTTTCATTGGTTTCGGGCATATTGGCGTAGAAAGCTTCGGCTTCTTCTTGACTGATATTTTCGTAGAAATTGCAGGCAGAACCGGCCACATGATCGGCGCCTTCATCCTGAACCAAACGTTTTGGTGCTATTTCCGGATTGTAAATCTGGTCGATTATCCAATCAATAAAACTTTTTGGCTCCTTGCCGAAGGGGATTGGTAAAAAATGATCATCGATAGATTCAAGTAGTTCTGTGAGATAGGTACGATCGCATTCTGGGAAAAATTTATCCATCGAATAATGGTGATGGATACCGTTAGAAAACCAGATACGCTTAAGGTAAACCAGAAAATTATCCCAATTTTTGCCTTTTCTTTTTCCCTCGAAATGCGTATAAATGGCTTCCAAACTTCTACGAATAGCCAGGTTGAATTTATAATTTTGGTCGTAAATAATATCGCGACCTGCGAGCGCTGCCCGATAAAGGTGCCAGACCAGTTTTTTTTGATTCAGGCTTAGGTTTTCAAAGCCGTTAATTTGGTAACGTAATATGCGAATATCAGCAAACTGCTCGGTTTGCCAATTAAATTGCTGATCTGTATTTTGAGACATAAATAGAATTTTTGAATGTGTTTTTGCGGAGGCAAAGCTAATGAAAGATTTGCTGTTGGTGGATTTTGCGGTTTCAGTGAATGCAAAAAAAAATGCGGAACTGATGTATTCCGCATTTGATTTTTTATTGTTCAGCCTTTAGGCTTTATAAAAAGGCAGTTTCACGATTTCGGCTGCCACTTTTTTATCACGGATGCGGATAAATATTTCTGTTCCAAGCTTGTGATATGGCTTATTAATATAGGCCATTCCAATGCCTTTTTTCAGCATGGGCGACATGGTTCCGGAGGTTACTTCGCCAATTACTTCGTCGTTTTCGTTCACCACTTCGTAATGCTGGCGTGGAATTCCTTTGCCTGTCATTTCAAAAGCGCGTAATTGGTGTTTAATACCTTCAGTTTTCTGCTTTTCAAATAGCGGACGATCGATAAAGTCGTTCCCATCAACAAATTTAGTAATCCAACCCAAGCCGGCTTCTATCGGACTTGTGGTGTCGTTGATATCATTGCCATAGAGGCAGAAGCCCATTTCAAGGCGCAAGGTGTCGCGGGCAGCTAATCCAATGGGCTTGATGCCAAAGGCTTTGCCGGCTTCGAGAACAGCGGTATAAATCTTCTCTGCATCTTCATTTTTGAAATAAATTTCGCAACCGCCTGATCCGGTATAGCCTGTTGTGGAAAGTAAAACATCTTTTACGCCAGCAAATTCCAGCTCCTTAAAAGTGTAATATTCCATATCGGTGATGGTTGTTTTAGTGAGCGATTGCATGGCTTCGAGTGCTTTTGGTCCCTGAACGGCTAACTGAGAAGTGCTATCGGAAGCATTACAGATTTTAGCCATATTGGTATTGTTTTTCTCAAACCAAGCCCAGTCTTTGTCGATGTTTGAGGCGTTTACAACCAATAAATATTTTTCAGCGCTAAAACGATACACAAGCAAGTCGTCAACAATGCCGCCTTTACCGTTTGGAAAACAGCTGTACTGGATTTTCCCATCATACAAGGCGGCTACATCATTGGATGTGAGGCGCTGAACCAATTCAAAAGCCTGCGGCCCTTCGGCCCAAAATTCGCCCATGTGCGAAACATCAAAAACCCCAACGCCATTGCGCACGGTCTCGTGTTCTACATTAATTCCTTCAAATTGAACAGGCATAT
Source organism: uncultured Lentimicrobiaceae bacterium (assembly GCA_964578915.1). GTDB lineage: Bacteria > Bacteroidota > Bacteroidia > Bacteroidales > F082 > UBA5536. The sequence continues at coordinate 879 of CAZOEV010000412.1, read as the reverse complement.
CGAAGCCTGCAAACTCTACCATTTTGCCGCCCATCTCGTGGTGCATCCGGTTTAAGGCTGTTTTCTTCATAATATTTATGTAATTTACTGAAGATTAAATATTTGTGCGCTTAATTAATGCGCTTTATTAAAGGAACAAATGTAGCCATATTTTTCGGGAGAATGCTATGTTGACAGCCAAAAATTAGCTGACTTTAAATCTGGCATTTCTTTGATAAAATTCTTTTTCACAAAGTTGATTTGCAATCAAAAAATGAAGTTTTCAATAAACAAAAAATAGCTAATCCAATATAAAACATTGAATTAGCTACTAATCTGAACTATTCGCAAACTTTTTTAAATTGTAAATGGCGTTGTCACAAATATAAGAGTTTACGAGTTTAAGAGTTCACGGGTTGATGAGTTTAGGAGTTTATGGGTTTACGAGTTTATGGGTTTACGAGTCAAACCCTTAAACCCGTGAACCCTTAAACCCGTGAACCCATGAACTACTAAACATATTTCAGGACGAGTAAATTACGAACAAAAAAACGTGAGAATACTCCAGACTAAAGATTATTTACTAAAATTTGAATTTAATTCTTCAGTTCAAAGCGGTCGAGATTCATTACCTTATGCCAAGCAGCTATAAAATCTTTGACAAACTTTTCTTGCGAATCAGCGCTACCATATACTTCGGCCAAGGCACGCAACTCTGAATTTGAACCAAAAATTAGATCCACACGGCTGCCTGTCCATTTTAGCTCGCCGGTTTTACGGTCGCGGCCTTCAAACAATTCCTCAGCTTTGGAAGTGGCTTTCCAAGTTGTAGTTAAATCCAATAGATTTGTGAAAAAGTCATTGGTAAGCACTTCTGGTCGTTTGGTAAAAACGCCATTT
>CAZOEV010000411.1:0-3378 GCA_964578915.1 uncultured Lentimicrobiaceae bacterium | reverse complement strand
ATTTATTCTCGGTGATTACCCAATGCAATGGATTGAACAGTTAATGGGCTGGCTGGGGCAGTCACTTTATGATACTATGTCTGCTGGTATGTTGAGAGACTTACTTGTGGATGGTATTATTGGAGGCGTTGGCGGCGTTATCGTTTTCCTACCCAATATTTTGATACTTTTCTTTTTTCTTTCGCTACTCGAAACCACAGGCTACATGGCGCGCGTGGCATTTATCGTTGACAAACTCATGCATAAAGTAGGCTTACATGGGCGTTCGTTTATCCCACTTTTGATGGGTTTTGGTTGCAATGTTCCAGCAATTATGGCTACGCGTACCATTGAGAACAAAAGTGATCGATTAGTTACCATGATGATTATCCCTTTTATGTCGTGCAGCGCAAGATATCCAGTTTACATTCTGATTATCAGCGCCTTTTTCGATTCCTATCGTGGCACGCTGCTTTTCGGAATTTATCTTTTAGGAATACTTTTTGCCGGTTTGCTGGCCTGGGTATTTAAAAGAACACTTTTTCAGGCCAACGAAATGCCTTTCGTGATGGAATTGCCACCTTATCGCATGCCAACCACTAAAGCCATTTTTAAACAAACTTGGTTTAAAGGCGGCCAGTATCTAAAAAAAATGGGTACAATTATTTTGTACGCTTCCATAATTATCTGGGCATTAGGCTATTTCCCAATGGGCAAGGACATCGAAAAAAAATATAATATTCAAATTGAAGCTGTAGAGCTGAGTTTATCTGACGCTCCAGAAACATTAAACCCTTCAGATGAGCACCTTAGCAGCCAATTTATCGTTGAAAAAGAAGCCAAAATCCTGAGTCTGGTTAATGAACGCGAAAGCAAAAAACAGGAAAATTCTATTATCGGCCGTATTGGGAAATTTATTGAACCAGCCATCCAACCACTTGGCTTTGACTGGAAAATGGGCATAAGTTTGCTTGCTGGTTCAGCTGCCAAAGAAATTGTAATCTCCACAATGGGCGTAATTTATCAAACCGGTCCCGGTGATGAAGTTTCTGATAATTTAATTAGCAAGCTTAAAACTGATACTTATAACTATGGCCCTAAAAAAGGTGAATATGTGATGCGACCGCTTGTTGCCTTGTCATTTATGATTTTTGTGCTTATTTATTTCCCTTGTATCGCTGTTTTTGCTGCTATTAAAAAAGAGTCTGGCGCCTGGAAATGGCCGCTTTTTACTGCTGTTTATACCACAGGAATTGCCTATATAGCAGCCTTAGTAGTTTATCAAGTTGGAAGCTTGCTGGGATTCTGAAAATCTTTGGTAAAAAAATTCGTTAGTAACCAAAGATATTTTTATAGTATTATCGGGCAGCTTTAAAATCAGAAATAATTCATGTACATTTGCCAAAGTGATTGGCGAAAGCGGTTCACATTCAAATAAATTTGACATAATTTGAGTTATTATTCCATGAAAGTTATAGACAAAACAGCCTTTTTGGACACATTCCAATATTTTGACAAGCCCATTGTGGTTGAAATTATTGATATTTTCTTTAGCGAATACCCTGAACGCATGCAAAAAATTGAAAAAGCAATTCAAGAAAAAGATTTTACAGCACTAAAGTTTGATGCACATAGCCTGAAAGGAGTAATTGCAAATTTTGTTGCTGAAGAACCCCATCAGCTGGCTAAAGAACTTGAAATGAAAGGCGCAGAACAGGATGGTAGTGGTTTAGACGAACTTTTTGAAGCCATTAAAAAGTCAACGCAAGCACTTATGGATGACCTCAAAGCACTTCGTCCAGAATTTGAAGATTAAAACTTAATTAAGAATAATTTAATTTCGCCTATCTAAGCGGTTAAGTCCCTCCACTGCAAGGGGATAGTTTGCCTGAACACTTAAAACTTTTAAGTATAGCTCGCGTGCATTCACGAAATACTCCATCTCTTCCAAGGTTCTGCCTTTATTATATAGCGCATTAATATTTTCTGAATCTATTGCCAAAACCGCATCGAAATAAGATAGCGCATTTTCATAATCTAATTTATAAACTAGATTTACATAACCCATATTGAATAAAAACTGTGAATTATCAGGCTTCATCATCAGAAGTGTGTCGTAATGCGCCAGTGCTTTATCAACTTCCTCATTATCTTGTAGATAAAGTGCCAATTGATAACGGGCAACGATTGATTCCGGAAAGCGCTCAATAGCATCCAATAGAAAGTCCTTAGCCAAGCTATTGCGCTGCGCGGTATAAACGACACCAATCTGGTAAAGGGCTTCAAAGAAATTTTCATCCTGATCTCTGGCAACCATAAAGTTCTTCATCGCCGAAACCGTATCTTCTCTGGCCAAAAACACCAAACCACGCACATAATAGGCTTCTGGATTAAAATTCCCCATCCTAAGGGCCTTGTCAGTATAGGCTAATGCCATATTGAGGTTGCGCTGTAATAGATTGAGCTCGGCCAGTTTAATCTGTGGTCGCGGGTCATCTGGAGCTACTTCGGCAGCTTTAGCAAGCGTAGTTTGTACACTTTCAGCCTGTCCCATTCCATAATAGATTTCTGCTAAAATCAAGTACGCATCAACAGATTTGTTGTCAAGACTCAAAGCCTGATTAATATCGCGCAAGGCACGATCAACGCGCTCTTGCTCAAGATAAAGTGCGGCTCTATTAACAAAAAGCTTGGCATTAGTGCTGTCTAACAGAATGGAATCATTAAGCATTGCAAGCAGATCCTGTCCATTTTTAAGCACAGGAATCTCGTCTGCAGACTTTGTTGTCGATTCCTTTGTTGAATTGTTTTCGCAGGAAACCAATAAAAATAGTAGAAGTGAAGCCAAAAAAAATCTAATCATAGGATGATTCTCAAATGTTTATCTCCGCCATGCGGACGTTTTAGTCGTAAATAAATAATTGCCGGATAAAGCGTTGTTTTTATCCGGCAAGAAATGAAAAAGTCTCTAAACAGCAGCCGTTAGCAAGGCAGCGCGAACCTTTGTTTCCAGTTCATCAGCCAATTCCGGATTTTCATCAATCAGATTTTTCACGGCTTCACGGCCTTGGCCAAGTCGTGTTTCGCCATAACTAAACCATGATCCGCTCTTTTTGATCACATTATGTTCAACACCTAGATCAATAATTTCGCCAACTTTAGATATCCCAACGCCAAAAATAATATCAAACTCTGCTTTGCGGAATGGCGGAGCCACTTTGTTTTTCACCACTTTAACACGGGCGCGGTTTCCGGTAGCATTTTCACCATCTTTTATCTGGCTTATTCTGCGGATATCAAGCCTTACAGAGCTATAAAACTTTAAGGCATTTCCACCAGTTGTAGTTTCTGGGCTTCCAAACATTACGCCAATTTTATCTCGTAATTGATTGATAAATA
>CAZOEV010000410.1:1706-3380 GCA_964578915.1 uncultured Lentimicrobiaceae bacterium | reverse complement strand
CCCAGAATTGTGGACAGATATAATAGATGACAGGTATGCTAAGTGCTTTAGCTATTTTGGCAATGCGCATATTCAAACCGGGATAATCCACCAGCACAACAGCATCAGGAGTTTGCTTAATAAATATTGATTCTATTTCCTTCTCTACCCCGGCAAAAAATCTGAGGTGCTTGATCACTTCCACAAATCCCATGACATTAAACCGGTTAAATGGAAATTGAGCGTGAAAACCCTGTTTCTCCATCAACCTCCCCCCCACGCCAAAATGATACCAGTCAGGATGGATACGATTGCAATACTCGAGCACATGGGAGGCATGAAGGTCTCCACTTTTTTCTCCAACCAGCCAAAAGATATTTTTTTTCATTTTATTATTTCCTGAATTTCATTTTAAAATGCTTCATTGGCACCAAAATCTGTACTAATTTGAGATTTATATAACCCGCTATCAAGCCGGAAAGTAAAATTCTCCTCCATATCAAGCAGATAGCGAACACCAATTCCAAATCCATACCGATAACCAGTAATATAGAAATCCTCAAAATTTTTACGACTTTGTCCCACCTCAGCAAAAATTACCATCCCAAATCTACGCCAGTATAATTTAGTGAAAGGAAAACTTCTGATTTCACCTGTTAATGAAGCCAGATTAAAACCAGCATACTGACCTGAACGGAATATTCTCAATTCATTACCAAGGGAAGCCATTTCCTGATATGGTACATTACCAATATTGGCAATTATTTTTATTCCCAAAGCTGCTGTTGTCAATTTTTCTGATATGGCCGCCATGAACGCCCATCCCACGCAAATAGTAGTCGGCATAGCGCTATCAAATCGCTTTTCGCTGGAGGCAGTTGAGGAGATTTACGCTGGAATCCGATTGGCTTGCGAAACCTACAATGTAGACCTGGTAGGCGGTGATACCACCAGTAGCCGCGCCGGATTATTTATTTCAGTTACGGTTATTGGCGAAGCCAATGAAAGCGATATTTGCTACCGTAAAGGGGCGTCAGAAAACGATTTATTATGCGTGAGTGGCGATTTGGGTGCTGCTTATATGGGACTGCTTCTACTGGAACGCGAAAAAGCTGTTTTTAAAGCAAATCCAAATATGCAACCTGATTTAGATGGTTTTGATTATGTGCTTCAGCGCCAACTAAAACCCGAGGCCAGACTGGATATTGTGGATGCCTTAAAAAATGCGGGTATAAAGCCAACCTCTATGATCGATATTTCGGACGGATTGGCTTCTGAAATCAAGCACCTGTGTAAAGCCTCAAAAATGGGCTGCACGATTTACGAAGAAAAACTCCCTATCGACGTGATGACAGCGAGTGTAGCCGAGGAGTTTAAAATGGTTCCCTCAGTTGCAGCGCTTAATGGCGGTGAAGATTACGAACTACTTTTCACAGTTAAAGTAACCGATTTTGAAAAAGTTAACAAAATCCCAGGAATAAGTATTATCGGTCATTTCACGGCAAATATAGGTGAAGAAGTAATGATAACAGCTGATAACCAAAGTATTGACATCAAAGCACAAGGCTGGGATGCAATTAGAAATAATATACAAAAGGAAAGTTGATCTCAGCATAGCTATATTTTTTGTTGTTTAATCAGCTAAACAAATGTCGGATCGCGAAAAGCACATACAAGATCGTCTCGCAGTAATTC
>CAZOEV010000410.1:0-1696 GCA_964578915.1 uncultured Lentimicrobiaceae bacterium | reverse complement strand
TCCTTCAAATCCTGGTGTCTATCAGTATTTTGATGAAAAGGGAACCATTATTTATATTGGTAAGGCTAAAGATTTGCGCAAGCGGGTGATGAGCTATTTCGGCAAGCAGCAAACCGGAAAACTGCGCGTGCTCGTGCGCCGCATTGCCGACATCAAGTTTATTGTGGTTGACAGCGAATACGATGCGCTATTGCTGGAAAACAACCTCATCAAGAAGTTTCAGCCGCGCTATAATGTGTTGCTCAAAGATGACAAAAGTTTTCCGTGGATTTGCATCAAAAAAGAACATTTTCCACGTATTTTTCCTACACGAAATATTGTGCACGACGGATCGGAATACTTTGGTCCGTATGCCTCCGTAAAGATGATGAATACCTTGCTCGATCTGATTCGCCATCTTTATACAATACGCAGCTGCAATTTGCGGTTAAACCCACAATACATAGCGGAAGGTAGATTTAAATTGTGCTTGGAGCATCATATTGGCAACTGCAAAGCCCCTTGCGAAGGCTTGCAAACTGAAGAAGATTACCTTTTAATGATAAAGGAAATCCGGGAAATTATCCGTGGAAATATCCAAATGGTAATCCGACAAATGAAAAGCCAAATGATGGTTTATGCGGAAAAATTGGCATTTGAAAAGGCACAACTACTCAAAGAAAAAATCGAACTGCTCGAAAAATACCGCAGCAAGTCAACCATTGTAAGTGCCAGCGTGCATGATGTGGATGTGTTTTCAATGCTGGATGCGGATACTTCGGTTTATGTAAACTACCTAAAAGTGGCAGAAGGTGCTGTAGTTCAATCGCATAGCGTAGAATTAAAACGCAAGCTGGAAGAATCAGCTGAAGACTTACTCACGCTAGCCATTACCGATATCCGTGAAAGGCTAGCAAGTGATTCTAAAGAAATTATTGTGCCTTTTGAGCCTTCTTTTGTGCCAGAAGGCATAAAAATTACCACGCCACTTAAAGGCGATAAAAAGCATTTGCTCGATTTATCAGAACGCAATGCAAAACATTTTAAGCTAGAAACAGAAAAAAAACGCAGCCTTATTGATCCCGAACGGCATCAGAAAAGAGTTCTGAATCAGCTGATGAAAGACCTGCGCCTGCCTGCGCCACCTATAATTATTGAGTGTTTTGACAACTCTAACTTTCAGGGCGATTACGCAGTAGCGGCTATGGTGCAATTTGAAAATGCCCGACCCAACAAAAAAAATTACCGCCATTTCAATATCAAAACCGTTGAAGGCCCTGATGATTTTGCTTCGATGGAAGAAATTGTTCACCGGCGCTATCACAGACTGCTAGCCGAAAAAAAACCGCTTCCTCAGCTTATCGTTGTTGACGGCGGAAAAGGTCAATTGAGTGCTGCAGTAAAATCTCTGGATAAATTAGGTTTGCGCGGAAAGATTGCCATAATTGGCATTGCCAAAAGGCTTGAAGAGATATATTTTCCTGGCGACAGCACGCCGCTGTATATTGATAAAAGATCAGAATCATTGAAAATAATTCAGCAATTACGCGATGAGGCGCATCGTTTTGGCATTACCCATCACCGCAAGCAATTTGAAAAAGGCATCATAAAATCTGAGCTCACCACCATCATCGGCATTGGCGACAACACCGCTCAAAAGCTGCTTTGGGAGTTTAAGTCGGTGAAAAAAGTGAAAGAAGCCAGCTTGGATCAGCTC
>CAZOEV010000409.1:0-3382 GCA_964578915.1 uncultured Lentimicrobiaceae bacterium | reverse complement strand
ATGCGCATTTCCGTCATATTATGCCGCTGCCAAAAAATACAGAAGAAATATTCTCACGCTACAAAAAAATTGTGGTTTGCGAAATCAACAATGGCCAGTTTGTGAAATACCTAAGAATGAATTTTCCGCAATTTAAGTATCAGCAGTACAACAAGATACAGGGATTGCCATTTATGGTTGCCGAGCTGGAAGAAAAATTTAATGAACTTTTAAAGGATTAATTCATGGAAAATCAATTGATAGAAACTGATTTATTGCAGTTAACCAAAGAAGATTTTGCAAGCGACCAAATGGTTAAATGGTGTCCGGGCTGCGGCGATCACGCCATTTTAAAAGCTGTGGAAAATGTTTTTCCTAATTTAGGTATAAAAAAGGAGGATTTTGTGGTGGTTTCCGGTATTGGTTGCTCCTCACGTTTCCCTTATTATATGAATACGTATGGCATTCACGGTATTCATGGTCGCGCGGCACCCTTGGCAACTGGCGTAAAACTAGCCAATCCCAAATTAAGTGTGTGGATGATCACGGGCGATGGCGATAGCATGGCTATTGGTGGCAACCATTTTATCCATGCCGTTAGGCGTAATATCGATATCAATGTGTTGTTGTTCAATAACAAGATTTACGGACTAACAAAAGGGCAGTATTCGCCTACCACACCAAAAGGAAGCAAAACAAAAACCAGTCCGCAGGGAACTTTTGAACGCCCCTTTAACCCAGGCGAATTGGTCATTGGTGCGCAAGGAAACTTTTTTGCCCGCGTTCTTGACATTAACCCAAAAGCTATGACTTCGATATTTATGGAAGCCGCCAAGCACAAAGGAACTTCTATTGTTGAAATTCTGCAGAACTGTGTTATTTTTAGCAATAAAGCACACGAATTAATCACAAGTCGCGAGACCAGAGACCAATATCAGCTTTGGCTGGAGCATGGCGAACCCATGAAATTTGGAAAAGACAATGAGTTTGGTATTGTACTGAAAGGTACACATCTGGAGGTGGTAAATCTTAATGAGGAAGGCGTAAAAGAGAGCGATTTGCTTGTTCATGACAAGTATAAAGAGGATTCAGGAATTCATACTATGCTAGCACGCATGATGCCGCCAGAATTTCCAGTAGCTCTTGGTGTTATAAGATCTGTGGAATCAGAAACTTTCGATCAGTTGATGGAAGACACCATAGTCAGCGAGAAAGCGAAATCGCCTATTCACAATATGGACGAAATGCTCAACAGCGGTAATACTTGGATGATAGAATAAAATCTGAGGTTTAAAATAGTTAAAAATCCCGCTGCTCATTTGGCGGGATTTTTTTTGTGAACTAATTCTCTAAGAATTTTACCTTTGTGTATGCTTGATCAATTTCAGTTATTTAATAGAAAACACGGCATTTTTCGCCAAGACGATAGCTTATTGCTTGCCATAAGTGGCGGGATTGATTCGGTATGTTTGCTTTTTCTGCTGCTTGAAATGAAGTTTAAACCTGCTTTGGCGCATTGTAATTTTCAGCTCCGGGGAGCAGATGCCGATGCAGATGAGCAATTTGTGCGCGATCTGGCCTTGAAATATCAACTGAAAGTTTATGTAAAACGTTTTGAAACAGTTGAATACGCGCAAGCTAAATCGATTTCAATCCAAATGGCTGCGCGAGAGCTGCGTTTTAACTGGTTTGAGGAGTTAAGCAAAGAACACGGTTTTCAGAAAGTGCTGTTGGCGCAGCACCGCGATGATCAGGTGGAGACTTTTTTTATTAATCTGCTCCGCGGATCGGGGCTTTCCGGCCTGAAAGGTATGAGACCATTAACTGGGATTTATGCCAGACCCTTGCTTTTTGCAGGAAGAGATCTCATACATAAATATGCTATTGAAAATGAATTAAAATGGCGCGAAGATCGTACCAACAGTGAAACAAAATATTTGCGCAATCACATAAGGCACAAGCTATTGCCAGTTTTGAATGAAATAGATGAAAAGTTTTTAGATAAAATCAGCGAGTCAACCAATATGCTGGCTGAGGAGGAATCATTACTTCACTTTTTAGAAGAAAAGACGTTTGAAAAACTAGTTTCCCGCACGAATTCAACTCTACGAATTGCTAAAGAAAAGCTCGAAAATTTTCCTAAGCCAGCAACTTTATTATTTCATTTTTTAAAGCAGTATAACTATAATATGGTTCAGGTTCAGGATATTGTGAGCTGCAACCAGATTGGGAAGCGGTTTTATAGCCTTACCCATGAGCTTTTGGTTGAGCGAGATTTCCTGGAAATTTTACCCAAGAGAGCTGACGAAATGGTATTTTCGGAATGCTATATCTCAGATATTCAAAGCCAACTTAAAAATCCGATTGCTTTAAAAATGCAAAGGCAAATTTTGGATAATAGTTTTAGGATAGAAAAGCGTTCGGATATGGCTTTATTGGATTTTGATTGCTTAAAATTTCCGTTGAAAATAAGAAAATGGGAAGAAGGTGATCGGTTTAAGCCTTTGGGAATGAAAGGATCAAAACTTTTGAGCGATTATTTTATTGATAATAAATTTAGTGAATTAGAAAAGCGAAACAGTTTTTTGCTCTTAAGTGCCGATCAACAAATTATTTGGTTGATCGGCCACCGAATTGATGAAAACTTTAAAATAACTGACCAAACGAAACGCGTTTATCGCATTGATATGCAGTAAAACAGCACTTTATTGTCCGCGCAAAAGCTGCCCACTACCTCCACCGGCCAATTCTATGTCTGGATTTCCCCAATAATATACATTTCCAATACTGCTGATGGTGGCGCCAAGTGCGATATTTGCTTGGACATAACAATTGTTGGTGCTATTGTTTTCCAGGTAATTAAAGCTCGTTACCAAATTTCTGGCATCAACTGGGCCATAACTGACTTGATAAATATAGTTGACCTGTGAAAATCCACTAACGATTAGTTCAGCCGTTCCGTAATGGAAATTTAAATATGAAACGGCAGTTTTTAAATCAAGTTCAATGCGTCCTGCCCCTTCGTAAACGTCAATTTTAAAGGTGTCAATTTCTATAGGATTTAAACAAACCAAATTTCCATTAGAGCGATATTCCAAGCTATCTAGCTCTTGAAAATAAACTTTTACCTTTATAGGTTTGTCAAAACTGCGCACAAAATTGCAGGCATTTTGATTTTTTATTATCAGTTCTGAGTCTATTACTTCGGTGATAATATTGTCGATAATATGTTCGCCAGCAGTTACTTCAACCTTAGGAGCGTTGCTTTTTATCAACTCAACGTCGATATTGTCGCGCATCAAAATTCCTGTATAACTTTCAATTGAACGTTCTACTGTTATGACATCGCCGGTGCTCGTAAAACAATCGCCCGGACTTTTGCTGCAACCATAACTTAGTAACA
>CAZOEV010000408.1:0-3383 GCA_964578915.1 uncultured Lentimicrobiaceae bacterium | reverse complement strand
TCCTGAAACTGTGGAAGGGCGTATTGAGGTGACAAAAAAAGTTTTTATGGAAGCAAAAGAGATCATCCTTACTACAATGAAAGCTGCAGCGAAACCGCTAAAATCTGGAGAAATCGCTGATTTAGCGCAGCTTGATAAAAAGGAAGTTGACAAGTTCCTTAAAAAACTGAAAGATGAGGATTTAGTCACATCCCCAAAACGTTGTTACTACAGTCCGAAATAATAGAAAACCCCGGCTTAGGCCGGGATTTTTTTTAACAAACATCGATGAATGAGTTTTAATCTTAATTTGATCGAAGCTTTTCGCGAATATTTAAAGTTCGAGCTTTCGCTATCAGATAATAGTGTTCAGGCTTATATGCACGATATGGCTTTGTTTCAACAATACCTTAAGCTACAAGACGCTGATCTTAAGCTTGACAAGATTACACATAAACATATCGAGCAATTTTTAGATTATCTTTTTGAGCTTGGGCTAAGCACATCATCTCAAAACAGAATTCTTTCAGGAATCCGTTCCTTTTATCGGTTTTTAGAAGAGGAAGCTTTGATGAAAAGTAATCCCGCTGGCTTAATTACAAACCCTGAGAGCCACCGTAAACTCCCGGAGGTTCTAACTTATATTGAAATTAAAAAGATGCTTGATGAGATCGACCTCAGTGAACCACTTGGCCAACGAAACAAAACGATAATCGAGCTTTTGTATGCATGTGGTTTACGGGTTTCGGAACTCATAAACCTAAAAGCCAGTCAGGTGTACGCTGAGGATGGTTTTATTAGAATAAGAGGAAAAGGCGATAAAGAGCGGCTGATTCCAGTGGGTAAGTCAACCTTAAAATCTATCCAAATTTACACAGACGAAATCAGATCGTTACAAGTTGTTTTATTGGCAAATAAGGACATTTTATTTTTAAACCGTAACGGCACAAAAATGAGCCGTCACATGATTTTTAAAATCGTAAAACAAACAGCTGAAAAAGCCGGAATTAAAAAAAATGTCAGTCCACATACTTTCAGACATAGTTTTGCGACGCACCTGCTCGAAGGCGGAGCAGATTTAATTGCTGTTCAGCAAATGCTTGGTCATGCAAGTATTTCTACGACTGAAATCTACACACATCTTGACAGGGAATATCTCCGGGATACAATTATAAGTTTTCACCCACGCTCAAAATCAACACCTTAGAGCTGTTCTATTTCGCCCTCGTCATTCAAAAGCACGCCCCAACTTACGGCAATAAGCTTTTCTTTCTCGAAAAAGAAATCAAGCATTGCCTCCTCAAATGTCAGCCTTTCCTCCCCTTCTTCCTTTTCGGAATCTGTTTTTGTAAATCCATTTTTAGCCATTAAAGTGGTAATCTCTTTTTTATTCAGCTTAAAAACTTCTGCATCAAAAAGCATTGCTTCCTTATTCTGTGTTTCAACATAAGCCAAGTTTGACATCCCCATGCCTTCAAAAAACAAAGAAAACTGTCCAAGATGATAATTTAGCACCAAGGATTCAAAGTCAGGTTCTTCAAGCTGTTCCAGCTCATCTGCCTCTCCAAGTTCTAGTGTAATTTGCTCTAAAGTCATGCCAAATTGCAGTTTGCCAAATCCCATGAGTGGCAATATAGTAATTTCATTATGCTTCATATCCTCAATATTTTAAGGCTATGAAATTAACTATAATTTTGTTTTACCACAACATTTTCTTAGGAAAACTTTATCGCACTGGCCGGTTTAATACTATTTATTATAAAAGAAGGAATCAGCAGCATGAAAAACCATATTATTCCCGCTCCCAGATTAACTAAAAGCACACTGCTCAGTTGCAAATCAATTGGCACGGTTGAAAGGTAATAGGACTCAGCGGGCAGCTCAAAAAATCCTGTTTTCGCTTGAAATAGTGCAAAACCAAGTCCTAAAACGTTTCCTGCTAACAAACCGTAAACGAGCAACTTAACAGAATGAAGCAAAAATAAACGCCTGATCATTTGGTTGGAAGCACCCATTGCTTTTAAAATTCCAATCATCGAAGTACGTTCAATCACCATCATCAGCAACAGACTGATTACAGTTATTCCAGAGACCATTACCATCAGGATTATAATGATTATCACGTTCATATCCTGTAAGTTAAGCCAATCGAAAATATGAGGATAAGATGAAAAGGCCGTAAAAGAAGTGAGATTGACGGGCAAACTAAAATAGATTAACTCATTGATCGCTGTGGCGGAAGAGTTCTGTGTAAGAAGAACCTCGATATTACCTGCTTCGGTTTTCGTCCAATTATTCAGCCGCCTAATTTGGTTGATATCGCCAAAAACATAGCGATCATCAAATTCAACCAAACCAGTTTCATAAATGCCTGAAACTAAAAATTTACGCCCGCGGGCTTTTTCATTACCGTCCACAAACCACATCCGCAGCGGATCACCGGTTTTTAGCAGTAACTTATCCGAAAGACTTTTGGAGATTAGCACCTCCAGTGATCGTTCTTCTTCTTGAAAATTTGGCAAATTTCCTTCAATAATTTTCGACTGAAAATACGACCAATTGTAACTGGCATCAACCCCTTTGAGGACAACGCCCTGAATTTGATCTTCTGTTTTAATAATACCAGCCTTTTCGGCCACAGCCTGAATGTTTTTAACACCTTCGAGCGCTAGAATACTATTAATCATTACACTATCTAACTGAATAGCAGATTGCTGTAAGGACTCATTTTGATCTAAACTTTCTATTTGAATTGGTGCTACAAAACCAATAACCTTGTCTCTGATCTGATTTTTAAAGCCAACAACAATGGCCAATGAAATAAGCATCACAGCGACTCCGATACTCACACTCAATAAAGTGATACGCATCACCAGCGTGGAAACCTTATCAGGCGAAAGTGAAAATATTTTAGATGCAATAAATGCTTCGGGCCTCATTTTTTTTCGTTAATTTGACAAAAATAATCATTGATAGCTTGCCATGCGCATAAACTTAGTTTTTATCGTCTTGCTTTTTGCTTGTTTCAGTCATCTGAAATCTAATGCACAGCAAAAAATATCTCTAAAAGAACCTGGAGCAACAATTTCTGCTGCCCAAAGAATTCCATTTTATATAAATAAACTAAAAGGGAAAAATATTGCATTAGTAGCCAATCAGTCGAGTATAATTGGAAATACACACCTAGTTGACACTTTGCTTTCCAGCAAAATTAATGTTTCTAGAATATTTACACCCGAGCATGGATTTCGTGGCGATCAGGATGCCGGTGCATTAATAGACGATTCCAAAGACCTTAAAACTGGCTTGCGCATAATTTCCCTTTACGGCAATCACAAAATGCCTACCAAAGAAGATTTAGAAAATGTAGATTTAGTTTTGTTTGATCTCCAAGATGTTGGCGT
>CAZOEV010000407.1:0-3392 GCA_964578915.1 uncultured Lentimicrobiaceae bacterium | reverse complement strand
AGGTAAAATTTATCTGTTGCAGGGTTGGGATATATTTGCGGACGAACAACAATATAATTTTTAAGAATTAAGGTATCCGAAGCTATCTCATTGGACACAATCAGGCGCACATCAAACTGTCCGGGACGCTCATAAGCAATCTCTTCTGGAAATTTTTCTGTTGATGAGTCTGGTGTTCCACCTTCAAAAAACCATTCATATTTGGTAATAATTCCAGAAGATAAATTAGAAAAGCTTAGCTTTTGGTCAACAATTAAAGCATTGGCATCCACTGAAAAAGCAGCTATCAAGGCATCTGGATTATATCCCAAGCCTGTAAGTGTGGTAACACCAGTAAAATCAGGATCGAGCCAAGGCATCAATTGCTGGCTGACATCACTGCCATTTGATTCCCAGGAATAAGATAACTTCCCATAATAATCAGGTGCTTGCAACTCACTACAGGAAGAAAGGCCGCCTGTAAGTCCGCCAATTACCAATCCATTTTCATCAAAAAGCGGACTACCCGACGAACCACCTTCCGTTACACCGTGTCCGTTCTCGGTGGCTGTCCAGCTTACACGCCAGTATTTTTCTTCAGGATTTTCGCCACCACCACCATAAGAAGTAGAAACAAGGCGGCTGTTGTAAGTGGAAATCTTTTTTATATCGCCATCCGGATGGTGAATAGTATGACCATAATCTGTGCTGCTATTTAGACGATTCCAGCCATTGAAGTAAGGATTAGTATTTGCTGGCACGTCAGAGTTCAGCATCAAAAGCTTGAAATCGGATCCAGTATTTTCATTATCAGTTGATTTAGAAAGTAGTTCAGCACCAGTAATCGTAAAATAATCTGGCTCGCTTAATGGATTTTCACAGGATTCCCCTTCATAGTTAAACTGAAATAGCCATTGCCCATAATCTTCTTCGGTCGCATTTTTCCCACAGTGATTTGCTGTTAAAAAAAGCGGTGCAAAATTGCGTCGGGTATTGTTAATTAGTGTTCCAGAGCAATAAAACAAGCTCGACCCTTGCTTTACCAATATGCGCGCAATGCCATTTTTCTGCTGTTTAAGGGCATCTCCTTCGGCACAATTTATATTGACCTCACAATCACCAGAGGTGCCAAAACCAGCAAGATTTGCAGATTCCTTACTCAATACTCCAATTTCATTTAGGTTGAAACTGGCGATTCCGTCTAAATTCTTCTCTAGCTGTACGATTATGGTTGAGCCGGAAATTGGACCTACTACAAAAGCTAAACCATTTGTAAAATCTTTTTGGGTAAAAGGGCCAAGTATTTTAGAAAAATCTGCCTGATAAATATACATCAAGGCATCTGCATCAAGCTTTACGGCTTTAAAATAAAAAACCAAAGGGCTATTGGTTGTATTATTTACCTTCAGCTGGCTAATCAATCGTTCAGATTTAGAATGCTTTATCCAAGGAATTGTGTTTTTCGAGGCCACTTTTGCTTCAACAGTTTGGCCAGCAAATAGCGGATAAATTGAATTTATATCTGGTGATTTATGCTCAGAATGAATGTTAAATATCATCGGATTTCCCGCTTCTTCATCAAGGATCAACTGCGAGAAAGCCAAACTACAGTTTAACAGCAAAATAACAAGAAACAAAAAAGAAGTTTTATAGAGCCGCATGTAGTATTTTTTAAAAGCGAAAAATACACTAATTAACTTAATGCCATAAGTTTATTGTCTTAATACCATAAAATTTGGTAAAAACAAGGACTACTTTTTCATTTCGCTACTTATCGAAATCCGCTGATTGTTTCTGTAGGCCACAACAAAGGCATCATGAATTCCTCTGCTTCTGAGTTGTTCTGCATATCTGGATGCCTCGTTGAAGCTTTGGAAACTTCCGGTAGAATAGCGGTATAAGCCCATTTGTGTATTCTCAATAATAGGATATTCAAAATTAATTCTAGAGAAATACGCTTTAATGTTAGGCATAGGCTTTGATTTGGCAAATATCTGCACCCGGAACTCGAAATCTTTATATGCGACAACTTTCTCAGGTCTTTCGAGGGTGATAACCGGAAGCGGAGCAGGTTTTTGAATAGGTTCTTTGGTTGTCACTTTCTCTAAATCAAGCACATCTACAGATTGATCCAAGGGTCGCCCCTGGGGCACTCTGGTTCGCCTATTACGATTTGGATTTAAATGATATGATAAACCAATATGTGTAAATAGGAGGATGTCATTTTTAAATCCATCGGCATAAAAATCTACATCATCCGAAAGCACGGTATGAATTGATCCATTAAAATCCAAACTTAGATTATCATTGATTGCATAAGATAGCCCAAGTGTAGCTGGAATTACTATACCATTTGTTTTATAACTCACACCCGGAATTGTACTTCCATTTTCATAAACTACATTTCCGTTAAGGGTATTTCTCAACACGCCATTCCAATTGATATAGCTTAATCCAACAGTGCCATAAAGCGAAACTCGTCTGTCAGATGGTCCCCAAAAAAGGTTTGAAAAATTTAAATATCCGTGCACACCAAATTCAAAAACCCTTCCAGAATATTCTAGGTTGAGTGGATTTCCATTGGCGAAATTATCTTTTCGGCTATAAAGGCCTGATCTTTGTAATTGCATTCCAATACCATAAAGATCATTGGCATGCCATCTGGCAAGCAGTGCTCCGGAAAATTTGCTCTCACCATTCAGTTTCTGAAAATAGTTTTTATCACTCACATCGCCATAATATTGTCCGAAACCCAGTTGCAGACCAAATTCCCAATGACGGTAACTAATTTGCTGATTACTTTCTGTTTGGCCTGTCGCCAAACTAGTCGAAAAACCAATAATGAGAATTATAAGGAAGCTGCGAACGTAAGAGATTTTCATAATATCAGTCTCTAATTAATTCCTCTACCACAGAAATCATTCAAATATTCACTGGCACTTCCGTATCCAAGATCATACGATTTTTTCCAGTCCACACAGGCGTCGTTCGGCCTATCTAGGTAATATTTTGCAACTCCTCTGTTAAAGTAGTTTTTAATCCAGTTTGAATAATCCATTACCCTCGTTGGTTTCAATTCGATGGCTCGGTCATAATATTCTACAGCATCAAAGTAATTGCCTGACTTACTTAATGAATTTCCTAAATAGGCATACAACATAAAATCATCAGAATTAGGATCTTCTTTTAATGCGTTTTTAAATGCCTCTGTAGCACCCAAATAATCACCAATTTGATACCTGAGCACACCCCAATTATAATAGGTGGTATAAGCAGATGGCGCAGTTTCGACGGGAACAAAATAATCTCTTGATTCTTCAACAAAACGCCTGTAAGTGCTATAAGTAACTTCGTAGAAAAAGTCGTCAAAAAGTCTTGTCCAGTTATCTGGGGAGGTTTGCAATTTAATCAGA
>CAZOEV010000406.1:0-3392 GCA_964578915.1 uncultured Lentimicrobiaceae bacterium | reverse complement strand
AAGCGGCTCTCTTGTAACGCTTGCTGCCGCAACTCCTATGGCAAGACTTGCAGTAGATAGAATCCCGTCATTGGCTCCAAGAACTGCTGCCCTCAGCCAATTACTGCGGTGAATGAAATGATTGTCCAAATAATTGTCTAAACTAACTTCTTTCTCAATCATTTTTAGTTTGGTATTTTTTAAATTTCATTTAAAGTTCAAAAAAATCGTATTTCGAGCAGTTAAAAGTACTAAAAAATCGTTCTGGTTAGTTTTATGGTTTTGTTTTCCGAGCGATAAGCGACTGTTATATTTAGAATTGCCGAATAAAAAAACCTGCATATTCCATTTACAATTTCTTGTAAAATAGACTACACAGGTTTAATAAGCAGCTAAAGCTGCAAAATCTTTTGTCTTATGCTTCGGCAGTAGGGCCGCCAAGCGAGAAAGGAGCCATATTTTCGTGGCTTGGTGCATCTTTTATTGGGCCGTGAATCGACTCATATTTTTTAAGGTTATCCACCAGCGCTTTGTACAATCTTTTAGCGTGTTCTGGCGTGAGAATGATACGTGATTTCACTTTGGCTTTTTGCACACCTGGCATAAGCTTCACGAAATCAATAATAAACTCAGATTGTGAATGGGTAATAATGGCGAGGTTGGAATAGATGCCTTCGGCAACTTCTTCGCTCAGCTCAATGTTAATTTGATTTTTATTTTTATTTTCAGCCATATTATTGGGTATTAAAAAAGCAGTTAAGTCGGTTGAGAAATCAACGCTGACTTAACTGCTTTTGGTTATTTCATGAAATTACTTTTTCGATGTTTCGGGCTTTAAAGTGCGTGAAGCAGCTTCCATAACGGCTTCGTATTCGGCACGTGAGCCAACGATCAGATCGTCATACTCACGCAATCCTGTACCAGCAGGAATCTTATGGCCAACAATAACGTTTTCTTTCAAGCCTTTTAGCTCATCACATTTAGCATTGATTGACGCCAAGGTCAGCACCTTAGTCGTTTCCTGGAAGGAAGCGGCTGAGATAAAGCTGTTGGTTTGCAGTGAAGCACGCGTAATACCTTGCAGAATCTGGAAGGCTGTTGCGGGTTTTGCTTCTCTGGCTTCAGCCAGCTTTTTGTCTTTACGTTTCAGCAAGGAGTTTTCATCGCGTAATTTGCGGGCAGTGATAATTTGGCCATGCTTCAGATTATCTGAGTCGCCTGGTTCAACAATCACTTTTTTGCCAAAGATCTCGTCATTTTCTTCCTGGAAGTCAATTTTATTAATCAACTCACCTTCAAGGAATTTTGTATCGCCTGGGTCTTCTACCGAAACTTTACGCATCATCTGACGAACGATAACTTCAAAGTGCTTGTCGTTAATTTTTACACCCTGCAAGCGATAAACCTCTTGCACTTCGTTCACAATGTATTCCTGAACCTTCATCGGCCCTTTGATGGATAAGATGTCGGCCGGCGTGGTAGCACCTTCTGAAAGTGGCATGCCAGCTTTCACAAAGTCATTTTCCTGTGCCAGAATTTGTTTGGAAGTGGCAATCAGATAGCTTTTCTCTTCACCTGTTTTGGAAGTAACGATAACTTCACGGTTGCCACGTTTCAGCTTTTTACCGAATGAAACTACACCGTCAATTTCCGATACTACGGCAGGATCTGAAGGGTTACGGGCTTCAAAAAGCTCAGTAACACGTGGAAGACCACCAGTGATATCACCAGATTTTCCGATAGCGCGCGGAATTTTCACCAGCATACCACCGGCTTTAACTTTGTCGCCTTCTTCAATCACAATGTGCGAGCCAACAGGAATGTCATACGATTTGATGACTTCATTATGCTTGTCAAGAATTTTAATTGTTGGGTTTTTAGACTTTTGTCTACTTTCAACAATTACTTTCTCATTATAGCCGGTTTGTTCATCCGATTCAATACGGTAAGTGAGGCCTTCAATAATGTTTTCAAAGCTTATTTTTCCTTCAAACCCAGAAAGAATTACAGCGTTGTAAGGGTCCCAGTCGCTTATGAAATCACCTTTTTTCACTTCACTACCATTTTTCACATACAGGTTTGCGCCATAAGGAATATTACCGGAAGTGAGGACGATACCGGTTTTTTTATCTACAATCTTCATTTCAGCCGAACGACCGAGTACGATTTCGATAGCTTTATCGTCTTTAGTGAAATCAACGGAACGTAGCTCATCAATTTCTAGGATACCGTCAAATTTGGCAATAATTTTTGATAAAACGGCTACATTAGAAGCCGTACCCCCAACGTGGAATGTACGCAAGGTAAGCTGTGTACCAGGTTCACCGATCGACTGCGCGGCAATAACACCTACGGCTTCACCTTTTTGAACCAGCTTGCCTGATGAGAGGTTACGTCCGTAGCAGTTGGCGCACACACCGCGTTTTGATTCGCAGGTAAGTACCGATCTGATTTCAACATTTTCAATGGCTGATTCTTCAATTACTTCAGCAATTTCTTCTGTAATTTCTTCGCCACCTAAAATGATGAGTTCGCCTGTTGTGGAATCGTAAATATCATGTAGTGCAACACGTCCAAGAATACGGTCGTAAAGTGACTCAACCACTTCTTCACTCTTTTTTAAGGCAGAAATGGTTAGTCCGCGAAGTGTACCACAGTCTTTTTCGTTGATAACAACGTCCTGAGCCACATCCACCAGCCTACGTGTAAGATAACCGGCATCCGCAGTTTTAAGGGCGGTATCGGCCAAACCTTTACGGGCACCGTGAGTAGAGATAAAATATTCAAGAACCGATAGCCCTTCCTTAAAGTTGGAGAGGATTGGATTTTCAATAATTTCACCTCCTGTAGCGCCTGATTTCTGCGGTTTCGCCATCAAACCCCTCATTCCTGAGAGCTGACGAATCTGCTCTTTTGAACCCCTCGCACCTGAATCAAGCATCATAAATACTGGATTAAAGCCTTGGTCGTCCTGAGTAAGTTGCTGCATCACCGTATTGGTAAGGCGTGAGTTGGTATGTGTCCAGATGTCGATAATCTGGTTATAGCGTTCGTTATTGGTAATGAAACCCATATTGTAGTTAGCCAATACTTCTGTTACTTCTCCGTTGGCCTGCTCGATAAGCTCTTCTTTCATTGCCGGAATTTTAACGTTTCCGAGATTAAAAGAAAGTCCACCTCTGTATGCCATTTGGAAGCCCAAATTTTTAATAGCATCCAAGAAGGTAGCGGTGGTTGCTGTTCCCAGCTCTTTTACCATCTTACCGATGATATCGCGTAAGGATTTCTTTGTAAGTAGCTGGTTAACAAAGCCAAATTCCTCAGGAACTACCTCATTAAAGAGGACGCGTCCTACAGAAGTTTCAATCATCTGTTCAACCAACTGACCGTTTTCTTTCATCTTCGCTTTTACA
>CAZOEV010000405.1:0-3396 GCA_964578915.1 uncultured Lentimicrobiaceae bacterium | reverse complement strand
ACTAGATATTAATGGAGATGTAAAATACTTTAATAAACTGCGCAAATATTCTGCTTTTTATGTCGTGTTTTTGGCCGTTACCAGTGTTATTTCTTCTTGGGACTGGCTAATGTCCATTGACGCACACTGGTTTAGCACCCTTTACGGATGGTATGTTTTTAGTAGTATGCTTGTTACCGGATTTTCGGTGATTGTCATATTTACTTATGTGCTCAAAAGAATGGGCTATATGCAGCATGTAAATGATGAACATATCCACGATATGGGGAAATATATGTTTGGCCTCAGCATTTTTTGGGCTTACCTCTGGTTCTCACAATATATGCTGATTTGGTACGCCAATATTCCTGAAGAAACTATTTATTTTTATGAGCGCATCAAGCATTTTGACACCATATTTTATGTTAATCTGATCGTGAATTTTGCCATTCCGTTCCTGCTTTTGATGACCCGAAACTCCAAACGTGTTTCTTATGTTATAGTTCCTGTTGCCGTGATTATTTTTATTGGTCACTGGATGGATCTTTATCAACTCATTATGCCAGGTGCTGTTGGCCACGAAGCCGCTGGAATTGGTTTCCTTGAAATTGGTTTAACAATTGGATTTACTGGCTTGTTTATGTTGGTAACTTTCTTTGGCCTAACCAAAGCGCCATTGGTGCCAAAAAATCACCCTTTCTACGAAGAAAGCCTTCACTATCACACAAACTATTAATGAAGATGAAAAATTTAGGCAAACTTATACTCCTAGCGCTTGTTGCAGTGGCTTTTACGTCATGCAACAAAGACCAGAACAATCCGGGCTATGTTTTTTATCCTGATATGAATTATTCTCAGGCTTACGAAACCTACACTACAAACCCAGTATTTGCTGACGGCTATACCAATCGTGCGCCTGCCGAAGGAACAATTCCCAGAGGAACGATGCCTTATCCTTATAAAGCGAAGTCTTTTGACGATCAGGTATTGGCCGGTGTAGAATTGGTAAATCCTTACATGGACGATGAAGCGGTATTGGCAGAAGGAAAGCGTCAGTATGATATTTTTTGCATCAGTTGTCATGGTGATTTAGGTGCTGGTGACGGGCATCTATACACCAGCGGTTTGTTTGCTGCAAAACCCACTTCTTTGATTGAGGATTATGTGCAGAATAAACCCGATGGCGAAATCTATCACGTTATCACAATGGGTTCGCTTTCAGGGCTTATGGGGCCACACGGAAGTCAGATTCGTCCAGATAAAAGATGGATGATTATCAACTATGTCAGAAGTCTGGCCAAATAATAATTTAAGAATTTTAGTTATTTTTGTAAAGCCTTCTGTGGACAACGCAGGAGGCTTTAATTATATTTAAATATGCGTATTAAAAAAGATACTGTTGCACGGATATATTATTCGGTAACGGAAAAGTCGAGTGGTAAATTACTACAACAGATTCCAGAAGAAAATGCCGAAGAGTTTTTGTTTGGCCATCATTTATTGATAGATATTTTTGAGCAGCAACTGGCGGGCAAAATGGCAGGTGAGTCATTCCGTTTCGAAGCAGAAAAAGACGAAGCTTATGGCCCTATCGATCCCAGTGCGATTTTCGATCTGCCACTGGAAACTTTTAAAGAAGAAGATGGCACAATAGACGATGAAGTGGTGCAGGTAGGTCATGTTTTTCCGATGGAAGACAATGAAGGAAACCGCCATTTTGGTAAAATCATCCGTAAGTTTAAAGACCGTGTTACCATGGATTTTAACCACCCAATGGCTGGTAAAGATTTGGTTTTTGAAGGCGCTGTGGTGGAATTGCGCAAAGCTACCGCTGAGGATATTCCTGCCAATCCATAAATACAATTACTATGAAAACTAAAATTTTGACCCAACTTGCATTTTTAGTGCTGTTTGTCGGTTTTTTTGGTTCCTGCAACCAACAGCTCTCTAAAGATGATAGCAATTCCCAAAAAAATCCGATCGAAGAAGCTTTTCTAGAATCAACGCCAGCGCAGGATACAACTTTGGAAGTGTATCGGCGGCAGGGCAAAGAAATTGTAAAAGCTACTTTTACGGCTTTGAGTTCCCAATTGAAATCGGCTATGAAACAGGGAGGTGTGCCTTATGCCGTAACATTTTGTAATGTTACCGCAATGCCCATAACCGATTCCTTGGCGGCACGCTATGATGTTGATATAAAGCGTGTTTCGATGCGAAATCGGAATACTGACAATGCTCCTGATGCCTTAGAAGAAAGCATGATTTCTTCTTTGCAAAAAATGATGGTTGCCAGTTATGAGGGCATTAATATGGTGGTTTTGGATCAGGATGAAAATCCAGTTTATGTGCAACCTATTGTGCTGGGCGATCAATGTTTGCAGTGCCATGGCAAAATTGGAACAGACATCACCGCAGACAATTACGAGATTATTCAATCGCTTTATCCCGATGATAAGGCCACTGGATACAGAAGTGGAGATTTGCGCGGAATTTGGCGCATCAAGTTTAACAATACTAATTTGAATTAGCGTGGCAGGTCAGCCTTGTATTCATTGCGGAGCAGATTGTGGCAAAAGTCCGGTAATTTGGGACGAAAAACCCTTTTGTTGTCACGGCTGCAAAACGGTTTATCAAATCTTGAACGAGAAGGAGATGGGCGAATACTACCAAATTCAGCCCATGTCGGGAATTCGTGTTGAGACGGAAGGCAGTAGCAATAAATTTGCTTTTTTGGACAACGAAGAATTGAAAGAACAATTATTGGATTTTACAGACGGAAACACTTCCAAAGTAAAGTTTTTTGTTCCGTCAATACACTGTGCATCATGTATTTGGCTGCTCGAACACCTGGATACACTCAATCCGGCCATCAGTTATTCTGCTGTAAATTTTCCGCGCAAAGAGGTATATATCACTTTTAGAAATGACCTGATAAGCCTGCGTCAATTGGCCGAAATGCTAAGCGCGATACATTATGTTCCCGAAATTACCCTGGATCAGCTGGATAAAAAAGGAAGCAGTAAAACCGACCGAAACCTATTGGTAAAAATTGGTATTGCGGCTTTCAGCTTCCTGAATATTATGATGTACAGCTTCCCGGAATACCTGCCTGGAGGCGATTTATTAGAACAAGAATTTAAAAATATGTTTGGCTGGCTGAGTTTTGTGCTGATTCTGCCCGTGGTTTTTTACAGTGCCAGCGACTACTTTCTTACGGCATACAAAGGACTTAAGCACAAAATTATAAGTATTGATATTCCAATTACTTTAGGGATTACGGCCCTATTTATCCAAAGCAGTTATGTGGTTTTTAGCGGTCATGGCATTGGATATATGGATTCACTGGCTGGTTTGGTGTTTTTTCTGCTGATTGGCAAATGGTATCAGGGAAA
Source organism: uncultured Lentimicrobiaceae bacterium (assembly GCA_964578915.1). Taxonomy (GTDB): domain Bacteria; phylum Bacteroidota; class Bacteroidia; order Bacteroidales; family F082; genus UBA5536. Next base: position 25 of record CAZOEV010000405.1, on the reverse strand, counting down.
AACCTACGAAGCACTGTCATTTGAG
>CAZOEV010000404.1:0-3398 GCA_964578915.1 uncultured Lentimicrobiaceae bacterium | reverse complement strand
TCAGGTTAATAATTTCCATACGATCGCGCAAGGCCGGATGAATACTGCTAATCGAATTCGCGGTAGCAATAAACATCACCCGCGACAAATCGTAATCCATCTCGAGAAAATTATCATAAAAAGCACCATTTTGCTCTGGGTCAAGCACCTCGAGCAATGCGGCCTGCGGATCGCCACTAATGGTGTTACCACTCACTTTATCAATTTCGTCAAGCACAAAAACAGGATTACTAGACTTTACTTTACGCAAATTCTGAATAATACGCCCCGGCATAGCACCAATATAAGTTTTACGGTGTCCGCGTAGTTCTGCCTCATCGCGCAAACCACCCAGCGACATTCTGACATACTTACGGTTAAGAGCTGAAGCGATAGATTTACCCAACGAGGTTTTTCCAACTCCGGGAGGGCCAACGAGGCATAAAATTGGAGACTTCATATCCTGTTTTATCTTCAGGATTGCTAAGTATTCAATAATTCTATCCTTCACTTTATCAAGGCCAAAGTGGTCGTTGTCAAGCACTTTTTGTGCATGATTCAAGTCGAGATTATCAGTAGTAAACTCTTCCCAGGGCAAATCGACCAAATAATCGAGGTAATTGTGCTGAATACCATATTCTGCTGCCTGCGGATTCATGCGTTGCAGCTTTGTGAGTTCACGTTCAAAAACCGATTTTACTTGATCAGACCACTTTTTATCAGCTGCCTTTGATTTTAACCCTTTTATATCTAGATCATTAGGTGTTCCTCCTAGCTCTTCCTGAATAGTTTTAAGCTGCTGATTCAAAAAATAATCACGCTGTTGCTTGTCCAAATCAGTTTTCACCTTACTTTGAATCTGGTTCTTCAAATCAAGCAATTGCAGTTCTTTGGTAAGCGCGCTCAAAACCGCTTTTGCACGCTGGATCATATCTGAAATCTCGAGCAATTTTTGCTTCTCAATCATTTTGATATTGAGGTTGCTCGAAACAAAATTTACCAGAAAAGCAGGACTTTCAATATTTTTTATCGCAAAAGAGGCTTCCGAGGGAATATGCGGTGATTTCTGAATTATTTGAAGCGATAAGTCTTTGAGCGACTGAATAAGCGCATGGAAATTTTTGTCTTTTGGCAAAATTATTTCTTTCTCAAAGGAAGAAACTTTAGCCCTAAAATAGGGATCGGTCTGCGTTACTTCGCGCAAATGAAAACGCTTTTTGCCTTGGATGATAACCGTTGTGTTGCCATCAGGCATTTGCAGGGTTTTCAGTATTCGGGCAACTGTTCCAACAGCATTCAAGTCCACAAACGCAGGGTCTTCAATATTCGGATCTTTCTGCGAAACAACGCCAATAACACGCTCATTTCTATACGCATCCTTTACCAGCTTAATAGATTTATCACGACCTACAGTAATAGGAATAACGACTCCAGGAAGTAATACAGCGTTTCTTAATGGTAAAATAGCCAGCTCTTCAGGAATTTCTTCGGCATTCATTTGCTCTTCATCTTCCGGAGAAAGCAAGGGAATAAACTCTGCGTCAGAATCCATAAGATCAGAAAATTGAAAGCCAGAACTGTTAAATAAATTATTCATATAGTATATCGGACATTTTGGCACATTGTGTCAAACATTCAGGTTTATACGCGTTCAAAAAATTAACCTAATTAATGAAAGCGGATTTAAGTCGCTGAAAAACAAAGTCACCAATGTTTAATAACGTAATTTAAGAGGAGTTTGGTCAATAAATGTGCCAATACGGCTAAAGCTTAGGCCCGCCTGTTTTTATGCGTAAGGCTGTAGATTTCTTTAAGGATATCTTGTTCGGTCTTATCGAATTCTAGGCCTCTTCTTTTATATACTGCCGTCGCGATATTGATGGCTTTTTTGAGTTCAAAATCTGAAAATCCATGAGTTCCTCCCCAAGAGAATGAAGGAACAAAATTGCGCTGAAAACCTGCCCCAAAGACATTAGCATTAACGCCAACAACTGTTCCTGTATTAAACATGGTGTTAATGCCTGATTTAGAATGGTCGCCCATAACTAAGCCGCAGAATTGCAGACCTGTTGGAACAAAAGAATCTTCGGAATAGCACCAAAGCTTCACTTCTTCGTAGGTGTTTTTTAGGTTTGAAGTATTTGTATCTGCGCCCAAATTACACCACTCTCCTAACACAGACTGTCCTAAGAATCCGTCATGTGCCTTGTTAGAATAGCCCAAAAAGACGGAATTATTTACTTCGCCACCAACTTTAGAGTGGGGCCCGATTGTGGTTGCACCATATATTTTGGCATCCATTTTTAGCACAGAATGGTCGCACAAAGCTAATGGACCTCTGATTTTACATCCTTCCATTATTTCGGCATCCTTACCTATATATATAGGGCCAGTTGAAGCATTCAATATTGAAAATTCGACAACCGCACCTTCTTCCACGAAAATATTCTCTGGATTAACAAGACTGTTAGTTTTGCTTAAAGGCTGTGATTTTCTGCCTTTGGTAATCATCTCAAAGTCTTCGCGAAGCACCCTATCGTTGTGATTAAACAAATCCCAGGTATTTTCGATCTTAACGAAATCATTTTCAATAGAAATCGTTTGGATATCGCTACCAGCTTCTCCATCAAATGTTTCCAGAGTTTCAGCTGTAAGTGCCATGGCAATAATTGCATCTTCTCGAACTAAAGTTTGGCCTGGTTTAAGTGAAACCACATCCTCAACCAATTCTTTATTGGGGCACACTGAGCCATTGATTAGAATATTAGATTTGGCTTTAACAAGTGGAAATTTTGCCGACAGATAAGGCTCTGTAAGTGTTGAAGTTTTTTCGCCGAGTAAAAATTCCCATTTTTCACGAATAGTTAAAATTCCGATGCGTAGATCTGCAACAGGACGCGTAAAGGTTAGTGGAAGAAGATTATTGCGATGTGCACTATCAAACAGGATGTAATTCATAGTTGATTAACGTGTTAAAGGTTACATTACAAATATAAGTAAAAAAGTGATTTTGAAAAGGACTTCGCAAAAAAAATCTGCACAATAAAAAAAGCCCTCACCTTTGCAGATAAGAGCCTTATTTTGAACCAATAAGCCTATTTTACTTTTTGGTCGTAATGCTTTTGATACCTGTTCTTGAACTTATCTACACGTCCAGCGGAGTCAACAAGTTTCATTTTTCCGGTATAAAATGGATGAGAAGTGTGTGAAATCTCAAGCTTCACGAGTGGATACTCATTGCCGTCTTCCCAAACAATATTTTCTTTGGTGTTAATGGTCGAACGTGATATAAAACTATATTCATTCGACATATCTTTAAAAACTACTAAACGATAGTTTTTTGGGTGAATCTCTTTTTTCATCGCTACTTTTGGCTTTTATTTAAGGGCTGCAAAATTAGTATCTTTCAATCAAATATC
>CAZOEV010000403.1:0-3399 GCA_964578915.1 uncultured Lentimicrobiaceae bacterium | reverse complement strand
ACAGGTATTTCACTTCCCAGCCTCTGCCGGCTCCGGGAACCAAAATGCGTAAATTTTTATCCTGCAATTGATCTATATATTCACGAATTGGTGGCGACACGCTGCCCATGTCCCAGCCAGGTTTCCTTTGGTCGTATTGTGAATCCCAGTATTCGACAGGAAAAACTGCATCTTTATCTTCCGCCATCAGCCACCTGCTTTTTTGGTTTGTGAGTAGCCCTTTTTTAGTAAAAGTTCAAGCAGCCGATCTCTGAAATCGCCTTGTATCAATATTTCGCCATCTTTTACGCTTCCGCCAGTGCCACAACTGGATTTCAAAGCTTTACCCAGCTCCTGCAAATCGGCATCATTGCCAACAAAACCACTGATCAGGCTTACTTTTTTTCCGCCACGCTGTTTTTTATCTAAAAATATCCTCAACTTTTGTTGTTGCGGTTTTAGCGTTTCTGTTTGCGTTGCTTCCTCCTCAAAATTGAGTTCTGAGTTGGTGGAATATACCAGTTCTTCATTGGTTTTCTTCTTCATAAGTCTTTGGTATCAAAATGTTTAAACTTAGTGGGTTTACTTTTATTTTTAGGTTTTTTTTGAGTTTTAGTGGCTCGCCATCTAAGTTGATTGTCCTGTTTTTATTGCGTTTTACGTTAATCTCAGAAGCTTTATAAACCTGTACAAACTTGGATTTGTGAATGCGTTTTAGCAACAATAAATTGATGATAAGCGGCATTTCAAAAATGGGTGGCTTTTCAACAATGCAAACGTCTAACAGCCCGTCATTTAGCTTGGCCTCCGGAGCGATGGTTGTGTTGTAACCAAACTGACTGGAGTTGGCGAAGGCAATAAACAGCGCATCTGTTTCAATGGTGGTTTTATTGTCTAAAGTTAGGCTGTAATGCTTGGGTTTGTAGGACTGGAATTTGGCTGCAACAATCTTAAAGTAGGTGAAAAAACCACGATTGCTGTCTTCTGCAAATAGTTTAGCAACCAGCGCATCAAAGCCTACTCCAGCAATGCTTATAAACACTTCTCCATTGATAGTAGCGGTGTCAATTTTGCTGCAAACGCCCTTGTTTATCAAACGCAAAGCACCTTCAAAGTTGAGAGGAATATTCAGGTGGCGCGCTAGTCCATTACCCGATCCACTTGGGATAATTCCCAGTTGGGTTTTGGTGTTAACCAAGCAACGTGCCACTTCATTAATGGTGCCATCGCCGCCCACAGCCACAACAATATCAATGTTTTTTGCTACAGCTGCCTTGCTCAATTCCGATGCATGGCCAGCCCTTTCCGTATATTTTACCTCGTAATCACATTGCGATTTATCCAACAAGCGATCTACAAATTCAGGAAAGCTTTCTTTGTGGCTGCTGCCCGAAATGGGGTTGACAATAAACAGGAGTTTCTTTTTTTCTTTCATTATTTAACAAATAAATTGTTGGTTATCATCCTGTTATTATATTGTTGTATGATTGCCTTGAGTTGTGTTTCTAAAGTTTTTTGTGCCGAAAGCTGTTGGTTTTTTAAGTCATTTTGAAGTAGTGAATCTGTTGAAAGTTCATAAAAGCCGGTAGTTTTTGAGCCGTCAAATTGCAAAAGATACTTTCCGTCGTTTAGCTGATAAGTTTGATTGATATAACTAATATGCCAGCTTGAGGCACTTGTATCTAGTAGATTATTTCCAAAAGCCAGGAAATCTACCGGGTAATCAATTAAAGCGAGCAGCGTTGGCATAATATCAGTATGCTGCGCAAGTTTAGTTTGAAGGCCGTGCGCATTGATTTGCGGACTATAAATTGCTAATGGAACGGCATAAATTCCTAAGCTACTCTTAAAATAGGCAGTTTCGGGTTCCGGATGGCTGTGATCGGCGGTGATAACAAAAACACTGTTTTGAAACCAAGCTTGTTGCGACGCCTTCGCGAAGAAATTGCGCAAAGCGAAATCTGTATAATGAATACTATTCTCAAAAGGGCTAAGATTACTTTGTGCTTCAAAACCATCAGGCAAGGTAAATGGATGGTGAGATGAAAGCGAAAATAAAGTAGCTGCAAAAGGAGGCTCAAATTGATTAAGTTGTTCAATAGTAAAATTGAAAAAATCATCATCAAAAATACCCCAGCGCCCATCAAAGTCATTTTCATTGTTATATTGATCACGGCCAAAATAGGCATCAAAACCAACAGCCTTGGCGCTCGCATCAAAGTGCATGGTGCCATTGTTGCCACCATGAAAAAATGCGGTGTGGTATCCTTTGGATTTAAGCAGTGTCCCTAAGCCTTTTAGTCCATTTCCAGCATAAGGTGAGCTGGGATAATCTATAGGCATCAGAGATGGAATTCCAGCCAAAATTGCCGGCAGTGCTTCAATGGAACGTCTGCCATTGGCCCAGCCGTGGTAGGCAAGGCTGTGCGCCAATAAACTGTCCAAAAATGGGGTGATACTTCCGTGCTTTTGTGGTTGATAAAACTGGATTTTTTCACGACCAAAACTTTCTAAAATAATAACTACGATATTGGGTTTTTTAAGTCTTTCAATGTTAGCTAAGTTTACCACAGATTTTGAATGAACCGGCGTGTAAAGGGCTTGTAGTTCTTTTTCGTTAAAGTAATTCTTGACGTCAAGTTGTTCCTTTCCAAGTGTTTTTATAATCGAAAAAGGCGTGTTAATCACCAAAGGAATATTTTGTGTGGAAGTATAATTTCCGGCATTTACAAGACTTATCGGCTTGAGCTGAAAGCCGCCGCGGATGGCTACCACAATAAATGCGAGACTGAAAATTAAAAAAATACTTTGTGTGAAATACCATTTTTTGGTGCGTTTCGCCCATGGGCAATGGGGTACAAGAAGCCGGCTTGATTTTACAAGAAGCCACAAAAATACCAGCCAAATCACCCACATATACCAAAAGTCGGTAACGAATTGGCACATCAGCAGGAAGGTGTTTTCGCTGGAATTGCCAAAAAATTGCCACAGCTCTCCAGTTGTTCTTTTCGATATATATCGGAAATAAATCGTGTCGATAAGGTTTGCTCCAATTGCTAAAGCGTTGAACCAGATGTATATATAATTCGTAATTTTGATATAGAGTGGTGTGTATTTAATGCCTGTTGGAATGGCCATCAGAATGATTAGCAGTGCGTTGACCATCGCGATAGCAGAAATATCGAAACGCATGCCAACGAAAAATAGTTTTACAAGCGCAGCAAACTCTATTTGCGAAAAGCTACTTAAGTTGAAAAGATAAAAAACCCAACGACTCAAACCCATCAGCATAAGCACTACCAAAAGTCGAAATAGTAGTAGAAGTGGCAGTGGAATACGTTTGGTATAAGGAAAGTGAATCATCGGTTTTCTGTTTTTAAACTATTTAAAACGATTCACATAAACTGTACGTTCGACCTG
>CAZOEV010000402.1:0-3400 GCA_964578915.1 uncultured Lentimicrobiaceae bacterium | reverse complement strand
CGCGAACCCTTTCACGTGTCACCAGAAAAGCTTTATAATCAATACACTATTATAATTACAGTAGAGTCAGAGCGCTGGTAGAATAAAGTCAGGGCGCGACTGTTAATGGTTGCAAGATTAGTCGCAGCCTGACTCACCTGTCGTTAAAGCTACTTATCCAGCACTTCCAACTTCTCCATGCCTTTCATATTCATAGTTTTGGCCAATTTGCCGATGGTCTCCAGCTCAATGGAGCCCGTGAAACTCATCACAACGACTTCGCCTTTATCTTCGGCAATCATCAACATCTCACTGATTACGCCGCTGTCTCCTTTTTTGGTCAAAAAGCGAACGGTGCCATCTTTTTCTTCAACGCGCATCAACTCGGCAAAGTCTTTGAAATTAACAGACTTATTGAGCTCATCCATAAAGTTGATCTTACTTTGACGTAAGGAGTCTTCAAAAATCAGGATTTTCATCCCGTTAATTTGATTCACCATATTATTTAGTTCCTTGGCATCTTCGTCTTCCAGGTTTTGACTTAATCCGGCGACCAGCTTAAACATCTCCGAAGAAATATTGATTGAAGTGAAATAGTCCTTTCCGGCATATTTCTCGTAAAGCTTGTCAATGGAGCTGGTTTGAGCAAAGCTCATCAAAGGAAACAAAAAAGCGAATGCGATAAGAATTTGAATTTTTTTCATGAGGATTAAATTTAAGTGTTTGTAATTTTTTTCAATTATTGAATGCTAATTTTATTTATTGTTTGGTCGATAAGGCCGAGTTTTTTTGTTTGTTCGATGCCGGTGTATAGTTTTTGTAGTTTATTTACCTGATCTATCCCTTTTTCAAATTGTCCGCTAGCTTTTTGGGTAGGTTGCATAGCGCCGGTGAGTTTAATGCCTGCAAATTGCAAAGCATAAGCAGCCTGCGCATAAGCCTGCGCCGGATCATTGTATGTGTCATCAAAACGGCTGTTGTTGTTGAGGCTGAATAGTCCACTGACGAGGATGAGCAACGCCACAGAAGCCGCTGCCATGGGCCAGAACAGAAAATGAGCCGTGATTCTTTTACTGCTTTTTGGTGTCGCTTCAATACGTGCGAGCACTTTTTCATCAAAAGAATCGTCGAGCACATCTTTTTTGCTTTCGACGAGCGTGAAAAGCGGTTTTAAGGCTTTTAGATTTTCGGGCAAATCCTCCTGCTCAAAGAAGGTTTTGAGCTGTTGCTCTTCTTCCAGGCTAGTCATTCCATCAAAATATAGCCTGAGTAATGTTTCAACAGATTTGGTATTCATAGTTGTTGTGTTTAATCAATTGTTCGCGTATTTGTTTGCGGGCGCGCGATAAATTTGCTCTTACGGCATTTTCGGTCATTGAGCAAATGGCGGCTATCTCGCTTATTTCATACTGCTCAATATCACGTAGTTGCATCACTAGTTTTTGCTGTGGCGGAAGTTTTCCCATCAGCAGGTTTACGCTTGCTACTTCATCCTGCAATTCGACCAAACGCTCTGGTGTATTGGTTTGCGAAGCCTCATCATAATCTTTTAGCGGCAAATTCTGTCGTCTTTTGGCTTTTAATTCATCCAGACACAGGTTTTTTGTCATCGTCATGGCCAGTGCTTCTTTACTTTGATATTTATGCAATGTGTTGCGCATTTTCCAGAGTTTCAAATAAACCTCCTGTACCGCATCAGCAGCTTCATCGGTATCAGCAAGCAGTCTTAGGCTTAGCCTGAAAAGCTTATTTTTGAAGCCTAAAACAGCAGTTTGAAATTCTTCAGCGGTCATTATTGTAGTTTCTGTTAGGTGAGACGAGTTGGTAGCGTTTTTATTACACCATCAGTGCTAAAAAACGGATAAAGCTAAGCTAATTATAGCTACTGAAAAGGAATAGGTTTATGTATTGATTAGATTGAAAGCCTTTGCTGTCAAGACTTATTGTCGTAATTTAGAAGCTTTCTTGATACAGCTATAAGCGGTCTTAAAATGTTGCTTTGGGTCGTTTTTTTTCTATTTTTGTCCTTTTATTGAAAATTGCTAAAAGATTTTAAATTTCAATTGTATAATTAAAACCTAATTTACTATGTTTAAAGGACATCCTAAAGGATTGATTGTTGCGTTTTTCGCAAACATGGGAGAGCGATTCGGCTTTTATACCATGATGGGAATTCTGGTGTTTTACCTCACGGCCAAATTTGGGCTTACTGAGTCGAACGCCGGTGTGGTTTACAGTGTTTTCTACGCCTTGATTTATGGTTTAGCGCTTGTTGGTGGTATTGTGGCCGATCGCACTATGAATTATAAAGGAACTATTTACGTTGGTCTTATAACCATGTTGGCCGGCTATGTGTTGATGACGATTCCTGGTTTTGGACTGACCTTTACGCTAGTAGCTTTATTTGTAATTGCATTGGGTAATGGCCTTTTCAAGGGTAACCTTCAGGCTGTTGTTGGTCAAATGTATGACGATCCCAAATATGCGCACCTGCGCGACTCTGCTTTTAGTGTTTTCTACATGGGTATTAATATAGGTGCTTTGTTTGCTCCAAGTGTTGCTGCCGGAATTATCAACTGGTTTATCAAATCAGAAGGATATGCTCGTAATAACGAGTTGCCCGGACTTATTCACAAATATCAGGAAGGCCTTTTAGGTGACATCACACCATTACAAATGCTGGCCTCTGAAGTGTCAGGCAAAGAAGTAAGTTTGGATCAGCTCAGCGAGTTTTCAACAAATTATTTGGCGGCCTATAGTGCTGGTTTTAACTATGCTTTTGGTGCTGCGGCACTTACAATGATTATTTCCTTCTTGGTGTATGTTCTTTTCAAAAATAAACTGCCCGACATTAAAAAGAAAGTGGTTAAAGAAGGTGAAAAAATAATCGAAATGAGCAAAGCCGAAACCAAACAACGCCTAACTGCTTTGTTCTTGGTATTTGGTGTAGTTATTTTCTTCTGGATGGCTTTCCACCAAAACGGATTGACGATGAGCTTCTTTGCGCGTGACTATACCGAAACTTCGGTAGGGCCAGGCACTAACTTGATATTTAATATCTGGTCGCTGCTTGCTATTGTAATTGGTGTTTTTGGTATAAGTTCGCTAATTAATAAGAATTCCAGTAGTAAATCAAAACTGATTGGTGCTGTCGTAGCATTGGTTTCAGGAGCTGCTGTTTATTATTTCTACAGTAATAATCCAGCAGTAAATCCTATCTCACCTGAAATTTTCCAACACTTTAACCCCACGATGATCGTGTTGCTTACACCAATTATAGTAGGCTTTTTTGCCTGGCTCAATAAACGCAATATGGAGCCTTCTGCACCGCGCAAAATTGGTATTGGTATGATTATAGCTGCGCTGGGTTTTGTGATATTAATGGTAGGTTCTTTCGGCTTAGATTTGTTTAAAGATCTTA
>CAZOEV010000401.1:0-3405 GCA_964578915.1 uncultured Lentimicrobiaceae bacterium | reverse complement strand
TACGATTAACAAAGGATTTCAAAGAACGTTCGGGCATTTTTATTGCCCACTAATGTGATTATTATATTAATTATGAATACAAACCAAGCCAAAAAAGCCTGACGCAAAGCGTATTAGAAAAAGGGGAAGCCCTTGTTATTCAAAACACCGACGACACTTCCTATATAAGTTCGGAAATTACCAACGATTTTAAAACCAAATCAGGCTTGGGCTTGCCAATGATTGTAGGCGAGCAAAAATTGGGTGCTATTCTGGTAGGTTTCAACAGCCATCATAAGTTTAGTGCGAGCGAGGTTGAATGGGGAATTTTGGCAGCCAATCAAATTGCGCTTGCACTTCATAAAAGCCTTCTAATTAATGAATTAAAAAAGAGTAATGAAGATAAGGACCGCTTTTTTTCCATGCTCTCTCACGACCTCAAAGGCCCTTTTTCAGGTGTTGAACAGCTTGTTTCTTTTCTGACAGAAAACCAAAACAAGCTGAGTGATATTGAAATTTCTGAATTACTCAATACCCTGCAAGAAACAACTACAAACCTCAACGTGTTGATTGATAATATGCTAAGCTGGAGCAGATTGAATCGGGGTCTTTTAACCTTAAACCTTGGAGAGTTTGCACTAAGCGAATTAATTGATGAGGTGCGCATAATTCTTGAACCTCAAGCACACGAAAAAAATATACCTCTAACCGACAGCACAGACCATACTTTGAGCCTTACTGCAGACCGCGAAATGATAAAGGCCGTGCTGCGCAACCTGATTAGTAATGCAATCAAATTTTCACACCCGGGTACTGAAGTGCGCCTCAAAACTAAATCTGACAAGGAAGGTATATCTCTGATTGTTGAAGATAATGGCGTGGGAATTAGCGATGAAAACCTGAACTTGCTTCACAGCACCGGAAATATCCCTTCAATACCCGGAACGGCGCAGGAAAGCGGTACTGGCCTCGGACTACTTATCATTCAAGAATTTGTAAAACTCCATAAAGGCCAGCTTTTGGTACAAAGCAAGCCTCAAGCTGGAAGCACTTTTACAGTGCAACTTCCTCAGCTAAAATAAGCTAACACCAATACTATGAGTACACTAAAAAACCAACCGGATGGCTTTTGTTTTTTTGATCTAATTGATCAGCCATTGCTACTCACAAACGCTCAAAATGAAATTGATGCCATGCAATGTATTGGTTACGACAAAGCTGAAATAGTAAATATTGAAAAAAACCTTATTCAAACCGAATACCAATTAAAACCCCTGCTCGATTATATTCCAGATATCGTTTTAGTGCACCTTGAATCAATAAGCCTACAACAACCAATAAATTAAACCAACTCTGATGGAAAACCCAATCAATAAAAAACAAAATGCTGAATCACTAAATGATTTGCATCACCTGATCTTAAATTTTTCTTCCTTATTGATTCAATCGTCAAACCAACAGATACAAGCCGCCATTCAAACTACTTTGTCGCGTCTGGGCGAGTTTGCAGCGGTTGATCGCGTATACATTTTTGAATATAATAGCGATGATGATACCGTTGACAACACCTACGAATGGTGCAGCGCCGGCACAACTCCCGAGATTAAAAACCTGCAAGGAATTCCGTTTGCCGTCGTGCCGCGCTGGCAGGAAAAGTTTTTGCAAAAAGAATATGTTTACGTGCCAAAAGTGAGTGAAATTGATCCGCAATACCATGTCGAGAAGCAAATTTTAGAACCACAAGGCATCATTTCATTACTTACCATTCCCATGTTTTATGGCGATACTTTGATTGGTTTTATTGGCTTTGATGCCGTAAAAGGCGAGCGGCTTTGGTCCGAAGACCATATTAATTTGCTACGCCTAGCCGGCGAAATAATTGCAGGAACAATATACCGTCGCCGCTTCGAGACGGAAATTATTGAAGCCAGAAAAATTGCTGAAGACGCCAACAAAGCAAAATCAGAATTTTTGGCCAATATGAGCCACGAAATCAGAACACCTATGAATGCTATTTTGGGTTTTAGCGAAATTCTGCTCAACACCATTCACGACGACACCAACAAATCCTATATACAGGCTGTGCTAACGAGCGGACGCACGCTACTTTCTCTGATAAATGATATTCTCGACCTGTCAAAAATTGAGGCAGGCCAGCTGGTAATAAAACTTGAGGCCGTGCGCCTAAAAACAATTTTTGATGAAATGGAACAGCTATTTAAGGTCAAAGCTGCCGAAAAAGGGGTGGAATATCGCTTTCATTGTAATAGTGACATGCCCGAAATTTTGATTTTAGACGATGTGCGGCTGCGTCAAATTTTGTTTAATATCATCGGAAATGCCATAAAATTTACTGCTACCGGCTATGTAGAAATTTCAGGCGAAAGCATAAAAAAACCAGGAGATAACAAGCTTTGCGACTTACAAATTAAAGTGTGCGACACAGGAATTGGTATTCCCGAGGCTCAAAAAGAAATGATATTTAAGGCCTTTTATCAAGTAGAAACCGATAGCGCACGCAAATTTGGCGGCATTGGCCTGGGCCTTTCCATCACCAAAAAGCTGGTAGATTTTATGGGAGGCAAGATGCACGTTAAAAACAATACACCTCATGGCAGTTGTTTCACTATTTTGCTTCCAAATATTGAAGCCGCTGAGCAAGTTTCGCCCACCGAAAATGCCTTTGTTTGGAATGAGGCTGAAATGCAGTTTGATGAAGCAACCATTTTGGTGGTTGACGACATTCGCTATAATCGCGAATTGTTAAAAAGTTTCCTGTCTGATACGGCCATTAGGGTTTTGGAAGCCAGTGATGGCAACGAATGTGTCGAAATCGTGAAGGTGCATAAGCCCGATCTTATCCTAATGGATTTACGTATGCCAGGCATCAGCGGCTATGAAACAACAAGGATTTTAAACACTATTTTTGTTGACAAAGACGTCCCAATAGTGGCTTTTACAGCCTCAAGCATGAAACATGATGAAAAGCTAATTGACGAACTTTTTGATGACTACTTGCGCAAACCCGTGGGACGTAATGAACTGATGAGCTGTCTTTCTCGCTTTTTAAAACACCGCGTAACCGAAAAAACCAAAGTGCCACAAATCGACAAACAGCAAATTGAAGCACTTTCAAAAGAACAGTGCAGTGGGTTTACAAAACATTTTGACAGCGAACTAAAACAAGGGTTTGAAGCCTTAAAAGCTGCCTTCGATATAGAATTACTGCAAATATTTATGCCGGAGTTTGACACGCTAAGCCGACAGTTTTCCATCACACAATTCGATGATAATATAGCCGGACTAAATCAAGCTATTGAAACATTTGATTTTGAACTCTTTGAAAATCATATTAAACAAATAGAAAAACGTATTGAAGAAATCAGAAAAAAACTTATGGAGAAAATGTCATGTCAAAACCCGTAA
>CAZOEV010000400.1:0-3407 GCA_964578915.1 uncultured Lentimicrobiaceae bacterium | reverse complement strand
CATCGGCAGCAAAGCCAGCAGGCAAGCGCGTAACTTCGTTTGGCTTAAGTTCCAGAAGAAGCGAACTTGAAAGTAATAAATTCCCTTCGAAATCGAGCAGATCAAAGTTTGCTCTAGCATTGAGAGTTTTTTGTGATTCATTTAAAAACACCCCAATTACTTTATTTTCAATAGATTCCACACCAACAAGCGTATTATTGTAGAGCCTTTGTAAGTGGTAATAGGTGGCTTTGGGGCGTCCATAATAGTCGATCACCGACCACGAAATAGCTGGCCAGGCATCGTTCAGCTGCCAAAATAATGTTCCCATGCTGTGCGGGCGTGATAAACGCTGACCTTCAATAGCCATCTCAAGTCCATAAAGCTGAACCAGTTGACTTACATACACATAATCTTCAATAGCTTCAGGCACAGGAAAATCGCGTTGCATATAATCGTCAATAAGCTGTGTGCCGCGCGGATGTTTCTGAAAATGTTCAATTTCTGGGGAGCCAGGCCATTGCAAGTCTTTTTTGACCATTGTGTTTAAAGTGGCCATATCTGGCATTGCCTGAAAACCAAACTCACTATTAAACCTGCCAATTTTCTGCTGATACAACTCAAATGGTTCCTCGCCCCACCAAACGCCCCAATAATGCACATCGCCGCTTAAAAAACTTTCGTCGTGCCCCCATCCGCCTGATGGCGAACTTGGCCAATATGCTGTATTTGAATCGTACATAGTAATCGCTTCCGGAATTAGCTTTTCGAAAAGCTGATTATAGTTGTTCCAAAGGCTATCATACTGCTTATCTGACCATTTATATTGTTTTTGCCATCCCCAGTTTACAAAACCTTCGTCAATTTCGTTGTTGCCACACCACAATGCCAGCGAAGTGCGTCCACGAAACCTTTTTACCTGCTGCAAAACTTCAGTTTTTACGTTTTGTAAAAAAGCAGAATCAGCAGAATAAAGGGCATTTGCAAACATAAAATCCTGCCACACAAGCAATCCCAAACTGTCGCATAAGTCATAAAAATAGTCTTCGGGATAAATACCGCCGCCCCAAACGCGCAACATATTCATGTTTGCATTTTGTGCATCCACCAATAATTTCCGTGTTTTATCTCGGCTCATTCTTGTCGGAAACATATCTTCTGGAATATAGTTAGCACCTTTGGCATACATCGGTTTGCCGTTGATTTGAAAATAGAATGACTTTCCTATACTATCCGCTTTCTGAATCAGCTTAATACTGCGAAATCCGATATTTTTCTTTTGCTCAAAAATAATTTCATTGCCGTCAAATAACTTTACTATAAATTCTGTGAGAGGCTGCTCGCCCATGCCGTTAGGCCACCAAAGTTCAGGATTCTCAACCTCAAAAGGGACACGCAATTCATGAATACCTTTTTCAATATGAATTGACTGATCAATCAGTTTTCTATCATTGGAAAACAATTGAAGTTTATACGATCTAACGCGTTCTGCATCAACAGCTAAAACAAGGTCTAAACGAGCTAAATCCGCATTAGTCTCTTCCTGTAAAAACGAAAGCTGTTCAATCCTGAGCTGACTCCAGGCCTCCAGTTTCACATTTTTCCACAAACCCAAAGTGCGGTATTCAGGCGCCCAATCCCAACCAGATTGGTAAGCCGCTTTGCGCAGAAAAGCGCGATCGTCGGGCAATTTTAATGTAGCGGCCTGCGCCAGACTGTCGATAAATTGTGGTGATGGCGGAAAAACAATTTTTATTTTATTAGTCGATTTTAGCAAGTTTTCTTTTACTGGGAAGCGCCATTTTCTGAACATATTATCGGCAGTAAAAAGCGGTTTATCATTGAGAAAAATATGCGCATAAGTATCGATTCCCTCAAAAACCAGTTCTACGAAATCCCGATCCAGCATTTCCTTTTCAACCGTAAATTAGCTTTCCCAAACCCATTGTTGGCGCGAAACCCACTGCAAATCTTTTTCAACTCCAGCCTTAAAAGGATCAGGAATATGTCCGGCATCGGCCAAAGCCAGATGAACCTCGACTGGAATTGTGAGGCTTTGTAATGTTATAGAATCTCCCGAAATCTGCCAGTTTTTGTTGAGCATTTGCACCTGTAGCTTAGCAGCTTTCTGGCATGAACTTAAAAAAGTCAATAAAAACAGCACAAAAATGATGAATGCAACAGCTTTGATTATTTTGGCAAAAGGATTGTAAAGCAGGCTAAAACGAGCCATAATATTGAGTTGTTTTTTATATTTACCTGCGAATATATTCAATTCCCTTCAAAAGCTGTTAGAAAAACCTTTTATTTGTTTAAATTAAACTTCCAGCTAAAAAATTGCAAAATTAAAAGAAGATTACGCTAAATTGCGGCCGATTTAATAACAAGAAAACTCCACATCACTATGAAAAAAAAATCATTGATTTTATGGCTGTTAGCATTTCTTTTGTCTGCTAATTTATTTTCTCAGGAAACCTATACTTTGAAAATCAGCGACATAAACATTCAACAAAGAAAAGAAACTATCAAGACGGAGTCGGTTATTGAAGGAACACTGACGCAAAATGTTACACAAGCTTTTATGCTTTTTGAACAAGACGGCTTAAAGGCCTGGGTTGAATTTACACCAAAATTTAAAGGCCGTAGAATGAAGCTGGTAC
This sequence comes from uncultured Lentimicrobiaceae bacterium, assembly GCA_964578915.1. GTDB lineage: Bacteria > Bacteroidota > Bacteroidia > Bacteroidales > F082 > UBA5536. The sequence continues at coordinate 768 of CAZOEV010000400.1, read as the reverse complement.
GCAATATTTATATTCAATCACCAGATGGAAAAGTAAAAAAAGCCAAGCAAAAAAAGGCAGTACAACTGCTCAAAGTTTCTGTAACGGGCAGTATGAAAGGCAGGGATGCAACCGAAATACTTTATAATAAAAAATCGAGAAAATCGCTTTTTGTGAAATATAATTATGAATTAACCTATTAAAAATCAATCTATGAAAAAGCAAATCCTTATTATCGCGCTGGCCTTGATTGCCGTAAGTAGTTTATTATACAGTTTTAATACGCCTGCTCCGCAGGAAGCTAAAGTGAAATGGCTTCAAGTTACTGTAATTGAATCGGTTGTGCCAGGTGGAGCCGGCAGATCACGTATGATTACCATTGATGAAAACGGAAAAACTGATGAAGTAAAAATCAATAACTTCTTCAGTTTGGCTGGTATCAATTTTGGTAATATTCGCGAAAACGACCAAACGGTAACCAATGAAATTCAAGATCTTACCAATATGGGCTGGACACTCGAACATATTTCTTCGGGCGTGTTTTCGGGTAACCAAAACAACTCAAACGGAATTTTTCTGACACGTTACTTACTTAAGAAAACCGAGTAGTTTTTCGGCATCTCGGTAGAAGTTTCACCTCTTGGAATTGTTGTGGGAAACCTCTACGAACTTTGGTTGTCGGTAGTTTTCTTTGCCCCTAGATAAATCTGGGTATTATGCAGCGGGAAGCTTTATAACCTGAGTTCGATTAAAATTAAAGAGCTCAGATTTCATTAAATGACTGATATA
>CAZOEV010000399.1:0-3411 GCA_964578915.1 uncultured Lentimicrobiaceae bacterium | reverse complement strand
ATAGCTTTCATAGTGCCGTCTGCTGACTTAATATTGAAGGTGTCTATAACGACTTTATCTGAATTAAAAGTCAAATTAAAGGCAATTTTTTCATAGTTTATGCCGTATTCAGGCACGCTTACAGCAGCATTTACTAACCTGAAATTTCCTTTAGGTTTGGGTGCTTCAATACTGCCTCCAATTTCAATTTTTCCTTCGGCATAGCCTTTAATATTCTCCGTAATATCTAGGGTTTGGAGAATAGCCAGCGGAAATTGTTCAATTGTTACCAAAGCGTTAAGTGTATTTTTTGTGCTGAATGCTACATTCATGCTGTCTAATTGTAATTCAAATGGCACGGTGGCAGTAATTTCAAACCGTCCGCTATCCTGCGGAATCACATGCGCATCGGCTTTTAGGTAGTTGTTTTCCAAATCAAATGTGCCATCAAATTGGATAAATTTATAGTCGTTAACTATTGCCTTATTGATTGCAAATTCTCCTACCATTTTAGGATTGGATGCCTCACCTGAAAGATTCATCTTTAGATCAAATATGCCTGTTAAATCTATTTCCTCGCCACTCAATTCTACTAACTTTTCAAGGTCAATTTTTGAAACTTCCAGTGTGAAGTCTTCTGTGCCTACGAGTCGAATAATACCTTCTGCTTTAATGGATTGCGCGCTATCAGATGCATTAGTAGCGAAATTAAAATTACTTACAGTATAGCTTTCTGGCGCAATTTCAATAATTGCCGGCGAAGATTGCAGTTCCCAATGCTGATTTTTGTAATCAAAGAGCAAGTCGGCGAGGGTGATACGCAAAATGTCTTCAGGAACAATTCCCGCTTTAAGGCTGGCGCTTAAATCTGCATTGCGCAGGCGGCCATCCACATAAATAGAATCCATATTGCCATTTACATCCATCACAATCGAATCAAGATCAATGATACTGCTTCGTAGATCTCTAGCCTTAAGCCTTGCCATTACGTTGGTGTCAGCGCCAAAAATAGATGCTTCAGCATCAAGTTGAATACTTTCCAAGCTGTAATCTGCGTAGGTGGTTTGCGCGAGATTTAGACTGGCATCTAAACTCAATGAGTCCATTGTGCCGCTGATGTTGGCGTGCAATTTTCCACTGGTTTCAATGGAGTCTATTGGGATAAAATCTTTAAATTCCTCTAATCCAGTAAACTGAACTTTTAAATCAATATCAGAACGACCTTTCATAGCGTAATTGCCCTGCACACTCGCAACAAGCGATTTTGTATGCAACAACAGGGAGTCAAATTCAATATTTTCTTTGCGGTATTGTATAGCGGCAAGTAAGGTATCTAATTGTATTTTTTGAAACGATGAGTTTTTTAGTTGCAGTTTAGCAGTCAGGGATAATTTTTCGGGATCAAAACCATGACCATTCACATTGGCCTTTAAATTGATATCGGATTGCAGGCTGTCATTGCCCGTAATTGCAGCAATATCTAGGTTTTTGGTGATTAACTCTATTTGATAACGTGGATCGGTTTCCAACTGTTGAATATTTGGCTGTATTTCAAATTCACCGAAATCGCCCTTTCCTTTTGCAAATCCCGAGAGGTTCCCGCGCTCTAAATCAAAATTCATCGAAATTTGATCTACCGAATAATCCTGCACTTTCAAACCTTGGAAATTGCCTTTTACTTTGACTTTTGCTGTTGCCGGATCAGTTCCTTCTCCCTTGGCCGTAAGCTTTCCATTGATGATAGATTTAAGCTCGGGATTGTTGAGCAAGTAGGCCAGGTTGATGTTTTCGAGCTGGCCATTTACACTATATTTTAACTCAGCTTTTTCGGGATTTAAAATGAAGTCATATAAATTTTCTGAGACCAAGTCGATGGAAATGCGTTGATTTTTGTCTTCAATTTCAACCAAAGCTCGAACACTATCATGGCGCAAACTCGCCTGAAGCGTGAAAACAGGCGTTGCTGGAAATTGAAAATCTGGCAACACAAATTCAAATTCACTCAACTTTATTGGCGCGCTTTCAAAATTGGCATTTCCTTTACGTGATGGTGTTTCGGCATAATCTGCTTCGCCTTGAAATTGGTTCTTGGCAGTTTTCAAAACAAAATCATTCAACGTCATAGCTTCCTTATTACGTCTCAAACTGAATGTCAATTTTTCGAGAGAAATGTTTGGTTCACGCGTTGTGAATGAAAATTCGTTCAGATTTAATTCCTGTTTGTCTGTTTGATACGCTCCTGAAAGCTGAAGCTCAATACGGTTAATTTCGCGCGGAATAAGCGTGTCTGGCGAATCAATTTGAATTGAACCATTCTCAAGCTGAAATCGATCAAGGTTTACAGCAAAATCACTTGATGTGGTATCTGTAGTAGGTTCACTATCAGAAGTTTTTATCAATTGCTGAACATTCCACGTTGAGTCATTAAGTTGTTCCAAAAAAACGCGTGGTTCTAAAAGTTTCAAGTTTAGTATTTGGAGTTTTCCGTCGATCAGCGGAAGCAAGTTATAACTTGTGCTTATTTCTTTGATATAAGCCAGCGTATCGGTTTCTTGCGTAATGAGTAAGTCTTTAAGGCTAAGATGCGTAAAGAAATTCCCATCAATTTCGCCCAGAGACAATTGGCCATGAATAAAACTTCCTGCCTGATTTTCGGCAATGGAAGCAATTTTTCGCTTTGCGAAAGGCGTTTGAATCAATAAAGCTGCCAATATCAATAAAGTCACTACACCCAAGAATATCCATCCGAGTATTTTTAAAGTATATGTAATGACTTTCTTCATATTTTATTTAATCAAACAAAATTAAAAGGCTTGACCAACACTGATAAAAAACTGTGGATTTTTTTTCTCATTCCATACCGGAAAACCCACATCAAACCGAATGGGGCCAATGGGCGTATCGATACGAAGGCCTGGCCCAATAGCATAAGCGAGCTCATTTAGGGGAAAAGTATATTCTTCAACCCAGGTATTTCCAGTATCTACAAAAGCTACCGCGCTGAGCCGCCAAAACAAAGGAAACCTCACTTCAACGCTTGCTTCGAGTATGCTGCTACCTCCCAAAGGCGTACCGCTTTCACGTTTTGGGCCGAGTTCGGCACGATTCCAACCACGCACAGAGTTGCTTCCACCCGAATAAAACCTATCCTCAACAGGGATAAATTTGCTGCTATCGGACGACTTAATTCCGCCCGCCAATAGTTTAAAAGCTATCGTAAAATCCCCTATTTTGTGATAGGTTCTATAATTGACCCACAAGCGGGTATAGCTAAAATCGCCTCCAAAAAAGTAGCCGTTCATTTTAAGGGCTAGGGAAACATTGGTACCCCGTATGGCTGAAAATTTTGGTTGTGAATCGTCATAGATTGTTCCCAGAATGACACCCGATTTATTATAAGGGAATTTGTCGATGTCCTGTCCTCTGAAATCA
>CAZOEV010000398.1:0-3452 GCA_964578915.1 uncultured Lentimicrobiaceae bacterium | reverse complement strand
TATATCAGTCATTTAATGAAATCTGAGCTCTTTAATTTTAATCGAACTCAGGTTAATAGGTTCAGGCAAATTGCTCATCACCAGAAAACTGATCTGGCAAAGATAGACCGTTTTAAAACACGCGATTCTAGAAGCCAAAAAAGCCTGTCAGCATAACGCTAACAGGCCATTGGTTGATTTAATAAAAACAAATTGATTAATTGGAAATATTTGCGCTGGCAGAAACGGTTGTTTCATTAATAAAATAGAAGGTTTTGCCACCGTATTGTGCATTGCTCAACCTGTAAGGCGCCACCTGAATAATGCTTTGTCCGGTGCTCACTCCGCTAAGTTCGCTGGCGCTAAACTCGCATGAGCGTGCATTTCCAGCTAAGGCTTTCACCACTTCGCCCACCTGAAAATATACAGAGTCAGCATTGGAAACGCTAGCCACTGAAAGCGTGTATCCCGCTTTGCTAACATCAGTGCTGCTGGTGATAGCTCCCACACTCGGGAAAGGTATTTGAACGGTATGTGAAAACGCTGGCACATCACCATTTCCAGCAACTTCCCACACAACTGAACTACCAAATTCTATACCCATAGGATTAGTAAGTGAGGGCATAAAAATATAACTGTTGTTAGCTTGTTTGGTGAGTGCATTGCCGTTGAGCGTTACAGCTCCGGCATCATTAAAAGTTGTCCAATTATCACTTGAAAAAACTGCTACACCTACACCTAATTCGGTGGTGATTGGGCCAATTGGTGTGTCGGTGGTGTTTAATGTTTTCACGGCTACCAAAGTACCGACGCCCAGCTGTGGTGTGGGATTGGTAGTTTCTGGATTAGTTCCCGGATCTGGATTGTCGTCATCTTTTTTATTACAGGAAGCCAATGTTAGTCCGGCTACTAAAAAGAAAGCGAGTGCTATCTGACTCATTTTTTGCATGTTGAAAATAGGTGTTTTCATAGGTTTAATGTTTGAGGTTTTTTTTAAAATTGTTACCGACAAAGGTAAGATGGTAAACAGGCCTCAAAGCTGTGGTGAAGTGCGTAAAATACTCGGTTGATTACCGTAGATCGGCGATTTGAAGACTGGAAATCAAGCTTTTTTGTAATAAATATTAGACCTCTTGATCTATCATAATCTATTTCGTCACATATAAAACAAGAAAAAATTCCCGCAGAAAAGTGTTTCCCGCAGATAGCGCAGATTAACGCAGAAGAAGAATCAGCGAAAATTGGCGAGATCAGCGGATGAGAAAAAAGAAAAAATGTTTCCCGCAGATAGCACAGATATACACAGAAGAAGATCAGCGGAAATCTGCGAGATCAGCGGGAGAAAAAAGGATATAAAAAAACCGGAACTAATTTAGCTCCGGCTTTTGATATAAAAAATCGTTTTTGTTACGACTTCATTTCTTTGGCTGCACTAATAAACTGTGGCAACACTTTAAAAACATCACCTACAATGCCGTAATCTGCGGCTTCAAAAATAGGTGCTTCAGGATCTTTATTGACCGCCACAATCACTTTAGACGAGCTAACACCGCCTAAATGCTGAATGGCTCCCGAAATTCCGAAAGCGAAATACAGATTAGGCGCGATCATTTTTCCGGTTTGTCCAACATGCTCTCCGTGAGGACGCCAGCCTTCGTCAGAAACGGGACGCGAACAAGCTGTTCCGGCTCCCAGAATTTCTGCTAGTTCTTCCAATTGGTTCCAGTGCTCTGCGGCTTTCATACCACGACCTCCAGAAACAACAATCTCTGCGTCCTGTAGCAGGATTTTTCCTGTAACTTTATTGGTGGACTCGATAACAGTTTCAAAATCAGCTGCTACTAAACCGCTGTCAAAGGCTTCAACCGAAGTTTCAACGGTTTTTTCAACTAATTTAAAAGAGTTGGGAGCTAGCGTAAGCACTTTATTGGATGATTTTACTTCAATATTCGTGAAAGCTTTTCCTGTAAAAACCATTTTTTTAACCACAAAAGGCGCGGTGCTTACCGGAAGTCCCTGAACGGCACTTACCAAACCAGCTTTCATACGAACAGCCAAACGCGGCGCGACAGCTTTTCCGAGGTTGTTGTTGGCCATAACCACAATAGCAGCATCCACTTTAGCAGCGGCTGCATTAATTGCTTTAGCAATGGCGCGATTATCCAGTGTATTAAAGAGCTCATTGGTGTCTGACATTACTTTTTCAACACCATAAGCTCCTAGCTTTTTCAGTTCACTTTCGTCCACTTTTCCTAATGAAACGGCATTTACAGGCAACTGCAAACTTTCGGCGAGCTGCACAGCATAGGAGGCAAGCTCAAAGCTAAGCTTTTTGAGTTTTCCGTCCCAATTTTCGATATATACTAATACTGACATATTCTTTTTATCTTATGATTTACAATACTTTGGCTTCTTCGTGCAACAGTCTGATTACTTCGGCAGCCTGCTCTTCGTCAATCATTTTGCAAGCAGCTTTTGGCGCCGGCATTTCGTAGGTGTTGAAAGCAGTAAGCGCCTCGGCTTCTATTGGAGCAAGCACATTTAGTGGTTTTTTTCGGGCCATCATAATACCTCTCATAGCCGGAATGCGCGGTTCTTTAGCGATTCCTTTCTGCACGATTGCCAGCAATGGCAATTCCATTTTCAGACTTTGTGAACCACCGTCAATTTCACGGCTTACTTTAAGACTTTCGCCGTCAAAATCAAGTCCGGAAACTGCTGACACAGATTTGCGGTCTAACATTTCGGCTAACATGCCACCCACGGCAGCACCATTATAATCGGCAGCTTCAATACCAGCCAGCACCAAATCGTAATCTTTGGCCACGGAGGCTAATTGAGTAGCTACATAAAATGCATCGAGCGGATCGGCATCAATGCGAATGGCTTCATCAGCACCTACCGCAAGGGCTTTGCGCAAAGTGCCTTCAGTGATTGCGCGACCAACATTAGCTACTACAATGCTATCAACTTTTCCGGCATTGGCCTCTTTAAGCTCCATCGCGCGGGTGAGCGCCAACTCATCCCAAGGATTGATGATCCATTGAACACCGCTGGCATCAAAAGCCGTTTTATCGGCATTGAATTTTATTTTGGTGGTAGTGTCGGGTACATTACCTATAAGAACTAAAATTTTCATAGTGTTTATTTTAATTTCAACGTATTGAATCAGTGCGCAAAGATAATAAACTTGCTATTTCATCAATTATCGCATAGATCCTGTAAATAAGTATTTTAGCAGCAAATCACTATTTCAACAAATCCCTTGAAATCACAATTTTTTGTATTTCGGAAGTGCCTTCATAAATTTGCGTGAGTTTGGCTTCGCGCATCATGCGTTCCACATGGTATTCTTTGGTGTAGCCATATCCGCCATGAATTTGAACGGCTTCTGTGGTAACTTCCATCGCGATATCGGCGGCATATTGTTTGGCCATAGCACTTGCCACACCATAAGGTTTGCCCTGATCTTT
>CAZOEV010000397.1:0-3453 GCA_964578915.1 uncultured Lentimicrobiaceae bacterium | reverse complement strand
ATTTTGGTTTTTGGGCCTTTTCCGGCAGATGGTTTCTTTGGCTCTGGTGCTTGGAAAAAGTACGATGGCGTAATGGGAATGTATCACGATCAGGCACTTGCGCCCTTTAAAAGTATTGCTTTTGAAGGTGGCGTAAATTTCACGGCAGGACTGCCAATTGTCAGAACTTCGCCAGCGCACGGAACTGCTTTTGAAATTGCAGGACAAAATATTGCTACTGAAGATTCTTTTAGAGAAGCTTTATACCTAGCGCTGGATGTGTTTCGTAACAGGGCCGAGTTTGATGAAAATACTGCCAACCCATTGCCCTCGTTCCATAACAATAATACCTAAGGTGTTTATATGATACACCATATTTATCCTGTTTCCGAATTGGTTGAAATCGTTAATGGAAAATTATTATCGGACGTAGGCAACGACATAACAATCAGAGATATTATTATCGACAGCCGCCAGTTTATTACGGCTAGAAATTGTATGTTTATCGCACTGGTTAGCAACCGCAACGATGGACATAACTATTTGCAACCATTGTATGCCAAAGGACTACGGATTTTTATGGTTAGCCATACTAATTTTTCAAAAGAAAGCATGCCTGATGCTGCTTTTGTATTGGTTAATAATACCTTAACGGCACTACAGCAACTAGCTGCCTATCACCGCAAACAATTTGATATTCCTGTTATCGGTATCACCGGAAGCAATGGAAAAACAATTGTTAAAGAATGGCTTTTTCAATTGCTAAGTCCCGATCGCACCATTATAAGAAGCCCGAAAAGCTATAACTCACAAATTGGTGTGCCGCTTTCTGTTTGGCAAATGGACAAACAGCACCAACTGGCACTTTTTGAAGCAGGCATTTCTGAGCCTGATGAAATGGATAAGCTGCAGCAAATTATTAAACCGACTATTGGATTATTCACCAATATTGGGCAGGCGCATGGTGAGAATTTTATCCAGATAAATCAAAAAGTAGGTGAAAAACTAAAACTCTTTACCAAAGTTGACACGCTCGTTTATTGTGCAGATCATGCTGATATACAGTCGATAATAATCAGATCGGAGTTGCTGCATAGCATTCAGGCCTTTAGCTGGAGTAGGAAATATCAGGCTGATTTGCAAATTACAGAAATCAAGAAAACGGCGAAAAGTTGTACTATAGAAGGAATTTACAAAGCGAAAAACGCCACTATTACTATTCCTTTTTGCGATGAAGCTTCTATCGAAAATGCCATCCATTGTTGGGCAATGATGCTGTTGCTTGGTGTGTCTCAGGCTACTATTAGTAAGCGGATGGAATTGCTTACACCCATTGCGATGCGCCTGGAGTTGAAAGCAGGCACAAACAATTGCACCATAATTAACGACAGCTACAACTCTGATGTGAATTCGTTGGTTATTGCGCTTGATTTTATGAATCAACAGCAGCAGCACCCGCGTAAAACACTTATTTTGTCAGATATTCTTCAAAGCGGACGAAATGAAGTGGATTTGTACACCTTTATTGCACAGTTGCTCGAAGCAAAAAATATAGACTATCTCATTGGCATTGGACCAGCCATTAGCCGACAGGCGGATCGGTTTTCGATGCAGAAAAACTTCTTCCAAACTACAGCTGATTTCTTGACTCATTTTTCGTTTGCATCGCTTAATAATCAGACGGTTTTATTAAAAGGTGCGCGGGTTTTTGAGTTTGAGCAAATCAGCAATCAACTGCAAGAAAAAGCACATGAAACCGTATTGGAAATCAATCTCAATCACTTGATTCATAACCTGAATTATTTTCGTAGCAAAGTCAGCAATTCTACCAAATTGATGGCGATGGTTAAAGCATTCAGTTATGGAACTGGTAGTTTTGAGGTTGCCAATGTTTTACAGTTTCACCAAGTAGATTATTTGGCTGTGGCTTATACGGATGAGGGCGTTGAGCTGCGCAAAGCCGGATTAAGTTTACCTATCATGGTGATGAGTCCCGAAGAAAATAGCTTCGACACGATGATAAAACATCAGCTCGAACCCGAAGTTTTCAGTTTTAGAACGCTGGATTTACTCGAAGAAACTATCCGACAAACTGCGCTGCCGCCCAACAAACCTGTCCGAATTCACATTAAGTTGGACACGGGCATGCATCGCCTGGGGTTTTGTCCAGATCAAATTGAGAAATTATTATTTAGAATTCAGCAAAATCCAATGTTATTGGTGAAATCCGTTTTCTCACATCTGGCGGCCAGCGATAAACCTGAACACGATGATTTTACGCGGCAACAAATTGATTTGTTCGATAAATTGAGTCGCAAAATTACTGCTGGAATTTCTTATCCGGTTATGCGTCATATACTTAACACCGGTGGTGTGATGCGTTTTCAGCAAGCTCAATTCGACTTGGTGCGCCTTGGAATTGGGCTGTATGGCGTGCCTCAAACCTATGAGGAAGCAGATAAACTGCAAACTGTACTTTCGCTAAAATCAATTATCACGCAAATAAAAACGGTTAAAGCCGGTGAAAGTATTGGCTACAGCAGAAGTACGGTACTTACTGAATCAACTTTAATTGGCATTGTTCCAGTTGGTTATGCAGATGGCTTGCCACGGATTTTGGGTAATGGAAAGGGTCACTTGTGGGTAGGAGATAAAAAAGCACCGATTATTGGCGATGTTTGCATGGATATGGTCATGATAAATCTCAATGGAATTCAGGCGGTAGAAGGAGCTAAGGTGATTGTTTTTGATGATGCCCATAAACTCTCAGAGCTGGCAAAATTTTCGCAAACAATTCCTTACGAACTGCTGACACGCATTTCCCGACGGGTAAAAAGAGTTTATTTTCAGGAATGAGCCGAGTCTAAAAAGTGATATTTACGTTCAAATCTAGTCGGGAGTGATTTTTGATCCGCAGTTAATGCGTTGTTAATGAGGAATCAAAAAACACGAGCAACGATGATTTGAACGATAAAGATGCTTATTAGATCGGCCTCAGGAATAATTAAGCTACTTTCTGCACAACAATAATCCGATATTCCCACAGCTTTGCTTTGAGCGCCAAAAACTGAAACTTACCAGATAAATAGTGACGTTTTGCAAAACGGGAGGTATTGTGCGTGAGGTTGTAAAGGATAGAAGGCAGTGCGCCAATTAAATACGCACGATACATGCGGCGGGATGATTTATAAATCGCTTCACTAAAATCTTTGTTTTCAACCAAAACGAAACCGTTTCTTTGTAGTGATTTTCTAAATTCTGTGATTTCATTAAACTGTGAGATAGCCCAAGTTTCGCCCCAGTTTTTCATCAACGATTGCTCGTCAGCTATTCCTTTTTCTGTTAAAAAATAGTCGCTAAGGACAATTTTTCCGCTTGGCTTTAATAAACGGTGCGCCTCTGTCAGAAACTTGTCTTTATCTGTGGCATAACACAAGCTTTCGCAAGCCCAAATCAAGTCAAAACTATTGTTTT
>CAZOEV010000396.1:0-3456 GCA_964578915.1 uncultured Lentimicrobiaceae bacterium | reverse complement strand
TTATTTTTGGTGGGGGACTTTATATCATCGTTGGCAAGAATATGCGCCCGAACCGCAAAAACTAAAAAACAGCCTAGCTTATTTTTATAAAGCAACAAAACTTCTTGATCAGGTGGGGCTGTATATCACTGATGAAAGCCGAATTTTATTGAATCAGGATATTCGGTCCAAACTCAATGAGGCCTTTTTGGTGGCCGCTGAATTAAATGCAATAAGTGGGGATAGCAGCTATATAAAGGATGCTTTCTATTTTTCGGAAAAAAGTCGTGCAGCAGTTTTGCTGTCGTCAATCAGAAAGTCTGATGCCATGCATTTATCTGGGATAAATGATTCTATCGCCAGCAAAGAATCGAATTTGAGAGAAGATTTGTCGCTTATCCAAAAATTGAAGTATGAAGAGCAGCAAAAAAGTTTTCCCAATGATTTTAGGCTGACTTTTCTTGAGAAAAAGCAACTGGAGATCATGCGGGAAATAGAACAGCTAACAACCTATATTCAAGAGAACTACCCTGATTACAATGCTTTAGCCCTTAGCGCAGAGGTTTTGACATTGAAAGAAATCCAGCAAAAAATTAAGCCTGACGAAACCTTGATTGCTTATGTTTTGGGTCAGCCTCAGGCTTTTGCCATAGTAGCAGATCGCCACTCCAGCCATATTATACCGCTTAGCAATTCAGATTCTATTTTAAGCACAACAGATCATTTGCTTTCGCAGCTTCAGACTGATTTTGGACAGCATGGGCGTGCTGATTTTGATCTTTTTAAACTAACCTCAAATGCACTTTACAAGGTTTTGATAGCTGATCTGAAACCTGTAATAAATAACAAGAAATTAATTATTATTCCGGATGGAAGATTAGGTTATTTGCCTTTTGAATTACTGATCAGTGAGCCACAAATAGATGCGGAAAAAATTGATTACCGTTCGCTGAATTATCTGGTTAAAGACTACGCGATATCCTATCAATACTCCGCAACCATTGGCTTTGAATCCAAACCACAACGGGCAAAGGCCAACGGAAAAATGCTAGCTATGGTGCCTGATTACAGTAATTTTGTAGCGGTTGAAATGACGGGTGGAACTCAAATTCAACTGAATAAGCTCCCCTTTGCAAAAGCAGAGGCAGAAGCTGTATTAAATCATTATTCCGGTAGTCTGGCTATGGGAGACGAAGCTTCTAAAAAAACTTTTGTGCAACAGGCTAAAGAATACAGTATTTTGCATTTAGCCATGCACACTGTTATTGATGATGAAAACCCGATGTATTCTAGGCTAATTTTTCAGCAAAAAGGCGACAGCCTCGACTATTATGCGCTCGGAACCTACGAGCTCTTTGGTTTGCGTTTGAATGCTTCTATGGCGGTGCTCAGTGCCTGTAATACGGGTTATGGTAAGCTGAGGCAAGGGGAGGGGATAATGAGCCTTACACGCGGCTTTGTTCATTCAGGCGTGTCGGCTATTGTAATGACAAATTGGGAAGTGAACGATCAGGCTGGCGCACAACTGATGGAGAGGTTTTATAGTTACTTGAGTAATGGAATGGATAAGGACCTGGCGCTGCAAAAAGCAAAAACTGATTTTCTTGCGCAGGCAAATCAATTAAAAGCACATCCCTATTTTTGGGCTTCTTATGTAATTATTGGAAATACAGAACCAATAGAACTCAAAACATTTAGCGAAAAGCTTACAACAATTCTATTGTCGGGCTTTTTGGTTGTAATGCTAGTGTTCGTATTTGTAGCTTATAGAAGACGTTTACAAGCTCGGAAAAGTAAATAATTCTGCCATTTAATAATTGTTTGGTGCGTTAAGCTTTATTGTTTATTATTTCTGCATGAGTTTGACCAGTCAGGCCACGACTAATCCGACGTCGATTAGCAGTCGCGCCCTGACTTTCCCAGTCCAGTCAGGCTGCGACGTATCCCACAAAGATTAACAGTCGCACCTTGCCTTTTGCAGTAGTTTCCATGTTCTTGTGCCTCGCACGATGAAAATTTTACGCAACGTGATAGACTTTTGAACGTCCAACAGCGCTTCATAACGAAGGAAAGATAAAACGAGAAAAAACTTTTCAATATTTCCAATAGGTAGAAATATCAGGCAAGGGTTCCAGCCTGAAAGGAGAATAAATTATTTTCTCGTACTTTGAAAAGCCCAAAGTACGCAAAGGCTTTTCGCAAAGGATTGCTTACCCGCTTCTTTGAAAACGCTACAAATCCTGGCGAAAAAGTGGATTCTCCTCCGTCCGAACCCAAATGAGGTAGTCAAAAAAGTAGTTCTGCCTTTATTTTATTGTTTAACTGCTATGACAGCATTAAAAACGTTTATTTTTTTAACCACCTCATTTTCGCCGGATTCTAAGCATTTCCAAATTCATCCCTAGACCGCTTCTCCTTTGCTATGGCTTGCGCGCTGATGCCTAATATAATTTTTGGTATGCTGAGCAAATTCTACTCGCTTATTGGACGGGACTTCGCAGAACTGTCTTTTGAAAGTCCGGTTAGGACTTCAAAACGACGAATATAAGAGATGAAAATACCCAATTAAAGGATTCGTGCAGCGTAGCTAAATGAACAAAAAACAAAAAAAGCACAGGTTAAATCCCCTTTTAACCTGCGCTTTGGGAATAAATAGGTTTTTATGAGATTACAACAATAACAAATCGTTATTCGGCATCCATCTCTTTCAGGATTTTCAATGACTTCGTTTTGTAAACGCCATTATCTGCTGCAATGCTTTTAAAGCTTTTGGCGGCTAGGTCGCGATCTCCTGTTTTGAGGTAACATAAGCTTTTGTACCATGCAGCCTGATCGATAAAAAGGTTATCGTTGTGGTCAACAATATACTGAAACTTACTGATGGCATCGCCATATTCGCCCAGCTCCATAAGCGACAGGCCAGCATAAAGCTTTCCCATCAGGTTATTGGGTGATTTCTCGAACATTTCGATGGCTGCGTCGTAGTTATGCAATTCATACAATTGCATTCCATCAAGCACAGGCTCCTCCATATTATTGGTGGCCGAACGAACTGCAAAAGCGGCAGATTCTGTTTGAAAATAAGTTTCAAAAAGCTTCTGATTGCTGTTTTGGGTTCTGATGCTTAAGATACCAAAGCCGGCTGCAACAAGGAAAATAAGGCTGGCTGCAACTGCCCAGCTGCGTTTAAAGCTGTGAAAGCGCTGCTTGCCTTTTGGTTGCTGTGCTCTATGGATGTCTTTTAACTCTTCCATAAATAATTGTTTTTTGCTGTTGGTGGAAACTTGTCGTACGGCCTGATAAAGCTCAAACTGCTTTTTCAGGTCAGCATCCTCTTCTAGGGATTTTTTAAACTCCCAAAGGTCGCCTTCTTCAAGTTCTCCGTTGATATACTCCTCAAATTTTTCAAGGTCTTTCATAGTCAGATAGGTTTTTGTAATCCGGATCATTTATGATCCGATCAATTAATTTTCTGAT
>CAZOEV010000395.1:0-3459 GCA_964578915.1 uncultured Lentimicrobiaceae bacterium | reverse complement strand
GATGGCGAAGATGAAGCCGAAGCGCCCGCAGAAAAACCTGCAAGCGACAGCAAAACAGAAACTAAAGCGGAAGAAAAACCTGAAAAACCTGCTGAAGAGAAAAAATCTGACGAAAAAGAGGCTACCAGCTATGCTGATTCCGACAGATTCTATTCTCCGCTAGTAAAGCAAATTGCGAAAACAGAAAACATCGGGCTTGACGAGCTGGAAAATATTTCCGGTAGCGGAAAAGATGGTCGCGTTACTAAAACAGACATGCTGAGCTACCTCGACAATAGAGGATCGGCTCCCAAAGCCAGCTCGAATAAATCTGCTGATGCGCCTACCGCTAAAGCTGCACCAAAAGCAGATGCACCTAAAGTGACTGCCGGAGCTGGCGATCAAATTATAGAAATGGACCGTATGCGTCGCCTTATCGCTGACCACATGGTGATGTCGAAACAGGTTTCGCCACATGTTACCTCCTTTATCGATGTGGACGTGACCAATGTCGTAAACTGGCGCAACAAAGTAAAAGACAGCTTCCAAAAACGTGAAGGCGAAAAGATTACCTATACGCCTATTTTCTTTGAAGCAACAGCAAAAGCCCTCAGGGAATATCCACAGGTGAATGCATCGGTGGATGGATATAATATGGTGTTGCGCAAAAACATCAATATTGGTATGGCCACAGCTTTGCCAAGCGGCAATTTGATTGTTCCTGTGATTAAAAATGTGGACGAGAAAAATCTGTTGGGCATCACCAAGAACGTGAATGATTTGGCCAACCGGGCACGCAAAAATAAATTGGATCCTGATGAAATTCAGGGCGGTACATTTACTATCACAAACTTTGGTTCGTTCGATAGCCTTACTGGCACACCGATTATCAATCAGCCTCAGGTAGCTATTTTAGCTGTTGGCGCCATCCGCAAACAACCCGCAGTGCTCGAAACCGAGATGGGCGATGTGATTGCAATCAGGCATATTATGATTCTGTCAATGGCCTACGACCACCGCATTGTTGATGGTGCTCTGGCCGGTATGTTCCTGAAAAGAATGAAAGAACTGCTGGAAAATTTCGACCCAAACCGCGAAGTTTAATTCAAGCAAACCCATTATAATTAGGGTTGGGAAATTATTTTTCCCAACCCTTTATTTTTTAGCACATTACGACTTAAAGCCTAAAACAAAAAAATCTTCCTGATGAAACTTGAACTGAAACGCCCCATTGCTTTTTTTGACCTGGAAACAACCGGCTTAAATATTTCCACAGATCACATTATCGACATCAGCATTTTGAAGGTGCATCCTGATGGAAAAGAAGAAATCAAAAACTGGCGTGTAAATCCGGGCATACCCATTCCTGCTGAGTCATTTCAGTTTCATGGCATTAGCGAAGCCGATGTGGCTGATGCCCCACCTTTTAAAGCCGTTGCCAAAGATATCGCACGCTATCTGCAAAACTGTGATTTATCCGGTTACAACGCCCTTAAATTTGATATACCAATGCTGATGGAAGAGTTTTTGCGTAATGATGTGGATTTTGACTTAAAAAATCGTCAATTGGTTGATGTTCAAAACATTTTCATGAAGATGGAACCCCGAACGCTAAAAGGTGCTGTCCGTTTTTTTTGTCAGCGTGAGCTGGAAGATGCCCATTCGGCGGAGGCCGATACTGTGGCTACCTACGATGTGCTGAAAGCCATGCTAGAGAAATATCAAGACAAGGAATACGAAGACAACCTGGGCAACAAAAGCAAGCCCGTGGTAAATGATATGGAAGCGCTGCATCGCTTTTCGCAGCATCACCGCAACGCTGACTTGGCCGGACAAATTATTTATGATGAAGAAAATCGGGAAATGATTAATTTTGGCAAGCACAAAGGCCGCTTGGTGGAGGATGTTTTCACGGAGGAACCTTCGTATTACGACTGGATGATGAGAGGTTTTTTTCCGCTTTATACCAAAAAATTGATCACTGCTATCAAGCTGCGCCTTTCTGGTAAAAATGTGAAAATGTAACCCAAATTAAGAAAAGTTTCCCGCAGATCACGCTGATTACCGCAGAAATTGATCAGCGAAAATCAGCGAGATCTGCGGGAGAAAAAAAAGAAAAATTGTTTCCCGCGGATGACGCAGATATACGCAGAGAAAAAATCAGCGAAAATCAGCAAGATCAGCGGGAGAAAAAACAAGAAAAGTTTCCGGCAGATGATGAAGATTTACGCACGAAAAAGAAATCTGCGAGCTATGCGAGAGAAAGAATCAAGAAAGCATCAGGAGTTTTTATATTGAAAAAGAATTTTGATTTGGCATACACTCATTTTTGTCCAAGCTTTGTGTAACTTTGTACTTCTCTCCGTAACTCTGTGTAATAGCCCGAAAGCTTTTTACGTCACCAAGAGATCACTGAGTTTCACAATTAATGTTGAAGTTTAAAATACATTTTGATACTGAATAGTTACCAAATACTAAAGCAATGAAAATCATCTGTATTGGGCGAAATTATGTAGCCCATGCCAAAGAGCTCAACAATCCGGTGCCGGCGCAACCCGTTTTTTTTATGAAACCCGATACCGCTTTGCTGCCGCCGCACAACCCATTTTTTTACCCTGATTTCTCAAAAGACATCCATTATGAAGTAGAGCTGGTGATAAAAATCAATAAAAATGGTCGTCATATTGCGGAAAAATTCGCCCATAAATATTATGATGAGATCAGCGTAGGCATCGACTTTACTGCCCGCGATTTACAAGCCCGCTGCAAAGAAAAAGGACTTCCATGGGAAATTGCAAAAGCCTTTGATTTTTCAGCTCCAGTGGGAACTTTCAAAGCAATCACGCAGTTTTCTGACAAAGAAAACATCCCCTTCAGCCTTAAAATCAATGATGAAATCCGCCAGCAGGGCAACAGCAGCAATATGATTTTCAGCTTCGACCAAATCATTGCTTATGTTTCACAATTTGTGACCTTGCGCAGTGGAGATATGATTTTTACAGGAACGCCAGAAGGCGTTGGCCCAGCCAAAATGGAAGACCACTTCGAGCTTTTTCTGGCCGATGAAAAGCTGATGGAGTTTAATGTGAAATAAAGGTTTATAAAGCCTATTGCTAGAAGCTCAGGGCACTTGTATATTGGATAAATGGCATTTAAAAAGCTGTGGTAAATTTATAGGGAATTATTTCTAATTTTATTCTCTAAGATAATTATGAGATTATTGTGATAGATTTGGATTGAGAATTACTATTCAACACGAACAAAAACAATAAGATATGAAGCGCTTTCAGAATAAATATCGCATTGCTTCAGCCCGCGCCCAATGGTGGGATTACGGGTGGAATGGCGCTTATTATATTACAATCTGCACACACAATCGGGAACATTATTTCGGAGAAATCGTAGATAAGAAAATGAATTTATCAAAAACAGGTGTAATTGCCGATATTTTATGGAATACAATATGCCAACATCACAAAT
>CAZOEV010000394.1:0-3464 GCA_964578915.1 uncultured Lentimicrobiaceae bacterium | reverse complement strand
AAAAGCTTTGGCTGTATCCATCTTTAAAAACTCAGCTTCTTTTACTTTTAGTTTAAAATTGATATAAAGATCGAGGTATTCTTCAAGAGATTTTTTATCTATGACTTCGTTGTTTACATTGTTTTTGCTGTAAACATCCATAAATTCTTTTACCGAAACCTGTTCGTCGGCAATAGTCATCAAAACCTTATTGTCTAATTTGTTCTGCGCTTGAGCAATCACAAGTGATCCCAGCAATATTGTCATAAGAATTGTTCGGAAGGCTTTCATTTTAATCATTGTACTTTAAGGGTTTAATTCTTGATAATTTCGTTCTATTTATGCCGAAAAGCTATCGGATAAACGTTTAATATTTACATTTAGTTTTTTCTGCTATAATTAGGTGCATCGCGCGTTACGGTGATATCATGCGGGTGGCTTTCGAAAACTCCGGCAGCTGTAATTTGCACAAAACGGGCTTTTAATAAATCGGTGATATTTGCCGAGCCAGTATAGCCCATTCCGGCGCGCAGGCCGCCCACCAGCTGATGTACCACTTCTGAAAGTGTTCCTTTGAAAGGCACACGACCCACAATTCCTTCAGGAACGAGTTTTTTTACGTCGTCTTCTGTGTCTTGAAAATAGCGGTCTTTTGAACCTTCTTGCATGGCTTCAACAGAGCCCATGCCGCGGTATGTTTTGTATTTGCGGCCTTCATAAATAATGGTTTCACCTGGCGATTCGTCAACGCCAGCAAACAAAGAACCGGCCATAATGCTGGATGCTCCTGCTGCTAGGGCTTTCACAATATCGCCTGTGAAGCGAATTCCGCCATCGGCAATTACCGGAACACCTGTTCCACGCAAAGCTTTGGCAACATCGTAAACGGCTGTAAGCTGCGGCACACCTACGCCAGCGATGATACGCGTGGTACAAATTGAGCCAGGACCAATACCCACTTTTATGCCATCGGCGCCAGCGGCGAGTAAATCCATGGCTGCTTCGGCTGTGGCCACATTGCCAATAACCAAATCGATATCGCTATATTTTTTCTTGATATTCTTGGCCATTTCCATCACGCCTTTTGAGTGGCCGTGGGCGGTGTCAACTACAATAGCATCAACGCCTTGAGCCACAAGTGCGTCAACTCTTTCCATGGTATTTGCTGCAATGCCAACGGCAGCAGCAACGCGAAGCCGGCCACGTTCATCTTTGCAAGCATTGGGGCGGGCTTTAATTTTTATGATGTCTTTGTAAGTGATTAAACCAATCAAACGGTTGTCGTTGTCAATCACCGGAAGCTTCTCGATACGGTGCTTATGTAAAATGTCGCCAGCCTTCTCGAAGTCAGTAAATTCGGTGGTGGTTACCAGGTTTTCGCGCGTCATCACTTCGTAAATCGGCCTGTTGATACGCCTTTCAAAGCGTAAATCGCGGTTTGTTACAATACCTGCCAGTCGGTTATTGCTGTCAACAACCGGAATGCCACCGATATGAAATTCTTCCATTATTTTTAGCGCATCCAGCACGGTTTCATCATCGCGCATGGTTACAGGATCGATAATCATTCCGTTTTCGGCACGCTTTACTTTGCGCACTTCAGCAGCTTGCTTATCGATGGTCATATTTTTGTGTAATACGCCAATGCCGCCTTCTTGCGCCATCGCAATAGCCATCATTGACTCAGTAACCGTGTCCATAGCGGCAGAAACAATGGGAATACGTAACTGAATGTTTCGTGAAAAGTAGGTGGTAAGGTTGGTTTCGCGCGGTAATACTTCGCTGTAGGCGGGTAACAACAACACATCATCGTAGGTAAGCCCTTCACCAACGAATTTTTCTGGATCAAACGACATGGTAACTGGATTTTATTAGTGTGCAAATGTATTAAAAATCGTGAATCAGCACCTAATTATAAGCGAGCGACTTGCAAATAATGTCCTTGTTTTTTGAAAATAGTTTGCAGATTAATTTGGCAATTTAGTATTTAAAAATCAAGATGTAAAATTCAGTAAATCAATTTATTAGTGCTTTACAAAAGTGGTTGATTATTTAGAATATTTTTCCTATATGAAGTAGCAGGCGTTAATCGTCATTATATCAGCAATTTACACTTGATTGGTTTTGGTGTTTTTGTTGTGAATGCATTAATCCTTGAAAAAGCCAGATTGAAATTCATTAAAATACTGTAAATCAGTACTAAAATTGAATATTGAATGCGAAAATGCAAATCAGCAAAGTGGATTTTTTGGTGCTTTAGGACGGTAGATTCAAAATGAAAATCAACCTAAGTTTTAACACTTTTTAAAATTTTAAGCAGTGATTTGCGGAGGCTGACAGACACTTATTGATTGATTTTGGAAATCCATCGCTGTATGAAGTTGGTATCTTCAATACAGTTGGTAAATGGATAGGAAGAAAACTAAGTAGTGATGCGAAACAAAATTGCTTTATTGCCCGTCAAATCTTAAACTAATCACTACCACTTCGGGGCGATTTCCTATTCGGACTGGCGGTCCCCAGGTACCGATTCCGCTTGAAACATAAGCGTGCATATCACCAAACTTTTCATAGCCCCAACTTAATGGAAACATGGCTTGTGTGATATAATTGAACGGCCACATTTGACCGTGATGGGTGTGCCCACTCAAAATCAAATCAACACCTGCTGCCATGGCCTCGTCATAGGCTTTTGGTTGATGATCGAGCACAATACTTACATCAGTTTCTGGAATGTTAGCCATTATCTCATTTAAGGATTTTCGCTGTTCACCCGCAAAACGCTTGCTTTCAACATCATCACGGCCAATAATCCAAAGATTGGGCAAAACCTGAACAGCAGTATCGCGCAGTACTTTTAAACTGTGTTTTCTTAGGTAATGCACAGCAGCATTGGCTCCACCAATATATTCGTGGTTTCCCGTGGAAGCGTAAACCCCCAATGGCGCTTCAAGTTTACTAAACATAGCACCCAAATTTTGTCGGATTACAGGGGCCAGATCTTCGTCAACCAGGTCGCCGGGAATCAAGATTATATCGGGTTCAACGGAGTTAATATGATCGATAATTTTGCCAAGACGATTTGTGGAAATTACGGTTCCTAAATGTATGTCGGAGACCATTGCAATACGCAAATTGTCCCGTGAATCAATCTTTTTTGGTAAGGAAATATTTACCTGATTGGTGCGCGGAAGTAGGGCGTTTAAATGGCCGGCAAAAATCAACAGAAAAACTGCCGTAGCAATACCTATTGTGATAAAATAGGGTCGTGTGAGTATAGCTTCTGGAATAATTTTGGATAAAAACGGCGCAAAATGATTGACCAGACGCAATACATCGATAGCAATTACGGCCATCAGCAAATACACCATAGCGGCCAGCCAAAATGAACCAACCCAAGTGAAGGCATCACTGAGCGCGGACAGATACACTTTTTCGAGCACGCGACCCACAACATAAGCAGCGGCGATAAACCAAAATGCTAC
>CAZOEV010000393.1:0-3465 GCA_964578915.1 uncultured Lentimicrobiaceae bacterium | reverse complement strand
TGAATAACAATAAGTTTACTTTGGTAAATGTTTGTTTTCAGCACAAGCATAACGAAGAAATTGGCATTTTCTGGCAAGCACTATTTAATAAACAGTAACTCACGATATTTTGGCAAAGGCCAGAGTGAATCATCAATCAACATTTCAAGCTTGTCGACGTGATTACGGATTTGCTCAAAATAAGGTTTCACAGCATAGCAGTATTCATGGGCTTTTTGGTCGTATTGCTCCATTTTATTGGCCACTTTACGTGCGTTGGTCATTTCTTCCACATATTGACGAATCATGGCAATATGCTCAGAAATTTCTTTGATATTTTGCACCTGATTTCTGCTCAACTTCACATAGGTTTTATGATCCAAAACATCTTTCAACCCGCGTGCATTCTCAATCAGTGTATTTTGATATTTAATGGCCGTAGGGATGATGTGATTTATTGAAAGATCGCCCATCAAACGAGATTCAATTTGCACTTTACTAATATATTTGTCCAGTTTAATCTCGTATCGTGCTTCCAGTTCACGCCTATTCAGCACCTGATTACGTTCAAAAAGTGCGATAACAGGCTCTGAAATATAGGCTTTAATGGCATCAGGCGTGTTTGGATGATTAGAAAGTCCACGTTTTTTGGCTTCTTTTTTCCACTCATCACCATAGCTATTGCCTTCAAAACGAATAGCCTTTGAACTTTTTATATAAGCCTTAACAACCTTAAAAATAGCATCTTCTGTTTTCGTGCCGGCCTCTAGCAGCTGTTTCACTTCTTCGTAAAACTCATTAAACTGATCTGCAACAATTGTATTGAGCATAAACATGGGTTTGGCCGCATTAGCGAGCGAGCCAACAGCCCTAAATTCAAATTTATTACCCGTAAAAGCAAAGGGACTGGTACGATTTCTGTCGGTGTTATCTAACAGAATTTCAGGGATTTTGGGGATGTTACTTAAAACACCTTTTGAACCTCCGTTATTGATATTTTCAGGCGAAGGCATATTTTCAATTTCATCAAGTGTTCTGGTGAGTTGCTCGCCAATAAATGCAGAAATTATTGCTGGCGGAGCTTCATGCGCGCCCAATCGCAAATCGTTTCCTGCTGAGGCTACGCTTGCTCTTACAAGCGCTTCGTGGGTGTGTAGGGCTTTCAGTATATTAACCAAAATAGTGATAAAACGTAGGTTATCAATCGCCGTTTTCCCTGGAGTCAAAAGGTTTATGCCGGTATTTGTTGCCAATGACCAGTTATTGTGTTTTCCACTTCCATTTACAAGTGCATAAGGTTTTTCGTGCAGCAAAACCTTGAAATGATGTTTGCGCGAAACGGTATCTAGCAAGTGCATAAGCAATTGGTTATGATCGACTGCTACATTCACTTCTTCATAAACGGGCGCACACTCAAACTGGCTAGGCGCTACTTCATTATGTCTGGTTTTCAGCGGAATACCAAGTTTATGAGATTCAATTTCCAGATCACGCATAAAGGCACGGGCACGGCTGTGTATTGTTCCAAAATAATGATCGCTAAGCTGCTGATCCTTAGCTGATGCATGTCCGAAAACTGTTTTTCCAGCAAGCACTAAATCTGGTCGGGCTGCAAAAAGTGCCGAATCAACTAAGAAGTATTCCTGTTCCCAACCTAAAGTTGGATAAACCTTGGTAATGGCTTTGTCGAACAAGCGACAAATTTTCACACTGGCTTTGTCAATGGCTTCAAGAGAACGCAAAAGCGGCGTTTTATAGTCGAGCGATTCACCTGTATATGAAACGAAAATTGTTGGAATACAAAGTGTGCTTTCCATAATAAATGCTGGCGAGCTCGGATCCCAAGCAGTATAACCGCGTGCTTCAAAGGTGTTGCGCAATCCGCCGCTTGGAAAAGAAGAAGCGTCGGGCTCTTGCTGTATTAGTTCGTTGCTCTGAAATTCTTCCATTGCTTTTCCTCCCTCGGCGGGATTTATAAAAGCGTCGTGTTTTTCTGCGGTAGAGCCCGTGAGCGGATGAAACCAATGTGTATAGTGTGTGGCGCCTTTATTCATAGCCCAGGATTTCATAGCGGAAGCTACTTGGTCGGCAACTTTGCGCTCAATCTTTGTGCCTTTTTCAATGGCCATTTCCACACTTTTAAATGCTTCTTTGGTAAGGTATTCCCGCATTACATTTTGGTTAAAAACCATTGAACCAAAATAATCTGAAATTTTGTTGGAAGGATATTCAACCGGAACGACCTGACGGTCAAATGTTTGGGATAAAGCCGTAAATCTGAAGTTTTTCATTGTTTAAAGGATTGATTTTATTAGTGATTGTTTCTTTAGAAGCCATAGGCCAATATATGTGATTAGCCCATTTAATATAAGTAATTCAAATCCAAATTGATAGCCATTAAAAAGGAATGCGCTATTTACATTGATTATATAGGTTAAAATTGGTGCTGTGAGAGCTACTAGCGGTACAAATCTGTCTTTAATTTCATGTTTCGTAAATAAACCAAAAGCAAACAAACCCAGCAAAGGGCCATAAGTGTAGCCTGCAATGGTGAATAGGCGCGAAATAACTGCCTGATTATTGATTTCGCGGAAAAGAACAATGATTATCAAAATCACTGAAGTAACACCAAAATGCACGAGGTAGCGCTGCCAGTTTCCTCTTTTGGCGGCTTTATTTTGTTTTTTCTCTGCTCCCAGAAAGTCAACACTCACCGAAGTTGTAAGTGCCGTAATAGCACTATCGGCGCTGGAATATGCTGCTGCAATTAGTCCGATAAAAAACACCATTCCTGCTACCCAGCCAAAATGATTAATAGCCAACTCAGGGAAAAGGTTATCTGTAAGCTCAGGAATAGCAATGCCAAAATGGTTGGCGTAAACGAACAAAGTCGCTCCTAAGAAAAGAAATAGCAGATTGGCAGGTACAAGCATCAAACTGAGACTCGTTACGTTTTTTTGCGCGTCTTTTAAGTTACGACAACTCAGGTTTTTTTGCATCATATCTTGGTCGAGGCCGGTCATCACAATGGTGATAAACATGCCACTAAAAAACTGCTTGAGGTAAAATTTATCGTGCCGCCATTCAGGAATAATAATTTTGGAATAGCCTTCATCTTTCACTATTCCTATCATTTCCGTAAGATTTAGGTCCATCTTATTTAGCACAATAATTAGCGTAACAACCAGCGAAATCAGCATAAAAGTTGTCTGTAGCATATCAGTCCAAACAATCGTTTTTATTCCTCCTTTAAATGAATAAAGCGTGATTAGCAGCATAAAAAGCGCAACAGTAAGCCAAAAAGGAATATTGTAATGATCAAAAATGAAAATCTGTAATACATTGACTACTAAAAACATCCTAAAAGAAGCACCAATTAGCCGGGAAATAATAAAGTAAAAAGCGCCGGTTTTATAAGACCAGAACCCAAAGCGTTGCTCCAGGTAAGTATAGATGGAGGTGCGTTTTAGTCGGTAGTAAAGTGGC
>CAZOEV010000392.1:0-3489 GCA_964578915.1 uncultured Lentimicrobiaceae bacterium | reverse complement strand
TGTGGATCATGTTATTGGACCCATGATTACCCCATTGTTACGGCATCTGGAATCAATGGGGTAATCATGGGTCCAATAACATGATCCACATAAACCGATCCTGAAGAAACATCATAATAATTGGCTATTGCCAGATAATAGTTATTGCCGTCGAGGCTACTTAGATCTACTGAATATAAAGCCCAAGGGCCCGCTGAGGGTAAGCTTATTTCATCACCAACATCAGTCCAATCTGAGCCGTCTGCAGAATACTTCACTTGAATTCGTTGGCTGGTGGTTGACGAAGCTGTTTTTGCAAAGAAATCTAAAGTACTACTGCCTGTTAGTGTAACCACGGGAGTTCTAAGCAGAGTAGGCGTAGTGGATGAAAATTTGTATGCTGATGCAGATCCGGCGAAATACTGAGATGTACTTCTAGACCAGTTACCTGGGTTTGCCCATCCAGCAGGAGGGAAAGAGGCGTTCTCGAAGCTCTCGGCCAGATAACCATCTGCAACGGTGCTAAAAGACCAAACAGCTGCTCCTACAGCATCACCAGTTGCATTGTAAGGTACAACTTGCCAGTAGTATTGCGTTCCAGCAGTCAGTCCGGAAGTTTGGAAGCTGGTATTTGCACCATCATATACCTCTGTTGTTGGAGAATCAGTTTCATCCAGGTAGACCTTGAAGCCCGTTGCCGGCTCACCAGTGGCACTGGCTGTCCAGCTTAAAAGTGGGTTGTTGAAGGTGGTTAAGCCGTCTGTTGGGAAAGAAACTGTGGCTGGGTTAGGAGCAACAGCTAGAATTTCTTCTACTGTAACATCATCTAGGTATAAATAATAACCATCTGCAGGACTTTGATTTCTAACAAATGCGATGTAAACTGTAGAGTTATAGGCGCTAAGGTCTAATATGTACTCAGTGTATGTAGTGAAATTAATGGGAGTTGATGCCATTACTACTTCAGTGAAACTAGCTATATCTCTATTTGTTGTTGAGAGCAAAACCTGAAGTTCTTCCGGTTCGCCTGAGGAACGTGCTCGTGTCCAAAATTTAAGTCTGTAATTTGCTGCTCCGCTTAGGTCAAAAGCAGGGGTAATTAACCAATCATCGTTGGCCGAGTTAAAATCTGTATAAATCTGGGCACTTTTTGTTCCAGAGTGAGCGTAAGTAGCTGATGAGTTTTGAACCCACTTATCTCCATCACTATTATTATCAACTACAGTCCAGCACTGTGGTGCAGCTGGTGAGCCTAGCCAATCACTTTCAAAATCTTCAGTATAGGGGAAAATGGAAATGTCAGCACAAGCTGTAGCAAATGTACTTGGTCCAACCCATGCACTTTGTTCAGCTCCACAATCATCCCTTACGTACCAATCGTAGGTTTCACTAGCTGTTAAACCCAAAAGGGTATAAGGGTTGTCGGATGTAGCTGTAATTGGAGTGCCTTCACCCTGAGTAAAACCTACAGTACCCCATTCAATATCCCATGTTGAGGCACCTCCGCTAGTCCAGCTGAGCTGTGCTGAGGTTGTAGTGATGCCAGTTTCAGTTTGACCGCTGGGTGGAGGGCATGAAGGACAGTTTCCTACCATATTAAGGATATCTTCAGGTTCCTCGTCATCCTGTCCGGATTGCCCTATTATACTACCTCCTCCATCTTTTACTGTATATTCGTTTTCATACGCAAAATATCCATTTGGCGTGTAGTCTGCATCAATGTCATCGCCTGTGCTGGCGGCAAAATAAAAGATTGCAGGCCCTGAGCCAGATGTAAGTGTAATATCAGTTAAAACAGCAGTTCCATTGACCGAAACGGTAAGTGTTCCGCCATTCCAGCCATCGCCGTAACTATCAACGAGCTCAACACTATGTTGGCATTGGGCTTGTAAACTATAAATGCCCACAAAAAGCATAAGAAATAGTAAAAGTAATTTTCGTTTCATAATTGTAATTTTAAATTGATTAAATGTCAAGTTTCACAAGGTTGTTTATGACAACTTGTTTGATTAATATTTTTCAAAGCTAAAACTTTATTTTTAAATTCCAAAGGATTTTGTAAAAATATTTCAGGTTTAATTTCGAACCATTTTTCGATAGCTTGAAAAGGTGTTTTCACCTTAAGTTCTTTTCTTAAACCTCCGTGCCTTCTGTATAGAATATAATACATCAAAAAGTCAATTAAGCCTTTTTGCATTTCATCCTTATTAGTGTATTCAGTTCTTTTAATCGTATTGTTTTTAATGGTTCCATTTGCTCTTTCAACCATACCATTTGTTTTAGGAGTTGCGGGCTTAGTAAGCCTGTGTTCAATGTTATTATCGGCACATAGAACATCTAATTTAGATGGTTTTTGACAATAAATTCCTTTTTTAGATTTTATCAATTTGTTTGTAAATTCAAGTCCGTTATCAGTTAAAACATGTGTGATACCAACAGGGAAAAAATTCAAACATTTGTTCATGAAATCTTCTGCATTTTTAGAGGTTTTAGCATCATAAATCTCATAATACAGGACTCTTGTAGCTCTATCAATAGCAACAAACAGATAGTATTTTATACCGTCTATTTTAGGCAAATAGGTTACATCAATATGTAAATATCCAGGCTCATATTCCTTAAACTTTTGGGCTTTGTCTTTCTCTTTTTCCGGCACTTTGTTTATTCCGGCCAAAACAAAAGTTCTATAAACAACGCTTCTTGTAATACTGGGATTGCCTATCAAAACCATCTCCCAGACTTCATCTAATGGCAGCCATGTAGACTGCCTTATTGATGAAATAAGTGTTCTCTCAAAATCATTTAGCGCATAATGGATCGTATGCGGTCTTGAACTTTTATCTTCAAAGCTTTCTCGGTTCTTCCATTTGCTAACTGTTGGCTCTGATATATTATATTTTACTGCAAGTTCTGAATTTGTTAAATTACTCTTGCTAAGTTCTAAACGCAAATGTATATTTGTACTCGCGTTTGAGTGATATTCTTGCTTCATGTTTTTGTTTTTTAAGAGATTACAAAACTAAGCAAGTTATCATTTCGGAACCAAATCCCCCTCCCTTTGCTCATTCCGCTATGCTCCATGAGCAAAGGGAGGGGGATTAATTCCATTAACAACGTGGTGAAACTTTACAATTAAAGATTGTTTTGCGGATGGTTTATCCGCGGATTGGATTAAATTGGGTTATTACATAGGTGTCGTTGTTATTGGTTATTAACTTGATATAAAATTGGTTATAGAAATGGCAGCATACTCTTATTCAATAATATTTACCTGAATTTCAGGAAAAACCTCAAAAAAATCTAAAGTGGTGAACTTAGTATCGTAGTAAGACTGAGTAATGGTAGTGCGTTAATTTGACTGAAGTTAAAACTGAAGTTAAAATTGTGGTGTTGGTTGACAGTCAAATTAATGAACAGTAAAATTAAAATCAAAAAATAGAAAATCCTAATGAAATGGTAGATTCAACTAGCAAAAGCAACTTTTTGGTTTACAAATTTATAAAATAGATT
>CAZOEV010000391.1:0-3491 GCA_964578915.1 uncultured Lentimicrobiaceae bacterium | reverse complement strand
GTGTCGGTGCGCTGCACCTTTTTGGATAAAGTAGATTTTTAAAATAATTACTATTCAATGCATTCTCTACCTATAATTTCACAGATAGCGCCCACCTCACCACCGGGCTGGGAGCGCAGGCCTCGTGTGTGCGGCGGGCGTGGGCTTGGCAGGCATTGGCTGATAGCATCGCACACACTTGACTTTTGCTGTACTTTTTTTCATGAAAAAGTGCAAGAGAAAATCAAAGCTAGGCTGAACCTCTTTCCCAAATAATGAACAGCTTCAACTTGAACCATTTCTTAGAATCTCGATGCAAGTCAAAGTAGCGTCTTTCCTATATGTTGAACAATAATGTTAGGAATTATACAACTTTCTCGGGGACATGCGTCAGGAGACGCTCGCCAGCCTATAGGGCCTTTATGTACAATGTTTGATTGTAGCTTTTGACGGGAATCAAGATGTGCATAATAATGCAGGCGCCATTTTGGGCCCAGCACCAATAAAAAGTTTCCAGCTCCATTGCTCTGCCCTGCTGAGATAACTAGTCCGTATGTTGAAACAAGCACAGGTGTTCCTTTTGTGGCAAAAATATCCACGCCCTTATGAACCACAGACTTCCCCCAGGGACAAGCCCAAAAGGTTTCTTTGTTGTAATCGCTTTTTGTAGCACCCTTCACTGGCATCTCCAATTGCTGAGGCACAATAAATCCCAAAATTAAAACCAAGCCTGTCCAAACCAAATGGATAATCATAAAGCAATAATTTTGTAGTGACCATTTTGTTTGCTGATTGCCGATGGCAACATACTGCCTAATAGTAAATAACTGAAAAGCAAGGAAATATATTATTGCATTTCCCCCTTCCTGCATGGATCAATATATGAAGTCTTGTTTTTACTGTATAAAATAGTGCGAAACTTGTATGAGTGTACAATCCTAAATTTCAGGAAGCCCACAACCAGCATTTCCTGAACTTTTTCACACTCAAACTTAGCCGGCACATAGTGTAGATCGATTGATAATATTCGTGAAAGCGAGATCGTTAAGCTTTCTAAAAAAATTATTGGGAATTGTAGCTTGTCTTTTCTATCTTAGCCCTCCCAACTAAAATGACCATGACCAAGCTACTGACGAAAAAGTTTTGGCGCTATCCCCTTCCTTATCTGCTGGAGGCTTTTTTGTTCAGTCCCTTTTTTATTGCTTTGATATTTAGTGCGATTGTCATCTTATTTATTCCAAAGTTGAGCCCTTATCTGCTTGAACAAACCGATCAATGGCAAGTTGACAAGATAGGAGGACTTTCGTTTTATTCTGATTTGGATGGCGATGGTGTGAGCGAGTATTTGATTGAGTTTGTTAACAGGGCCGGGAGAAAAGCCATAAAAGTAGTCGATCAGAAAGGCATGTTGATCGACCAATATAATTTTTACGGTGAGGAATTGCCTAATTTACTACGCCCATCTGTATTTGCTGCAGATTATAATCAGGATGGTTTTCAGGAATTGTATGCCTTTAGTTATTTAAACGATAGTGTTTTTGTGGAGTTTGTCAGTCCACTGGATCCAAAAGGGGTGCAGCGGGAACGCCTTTTTTTAGATACCATTGCCCCTTATTCTACCGAGGTGGATTTTTTTGCTGAACTAGATGTAGCCTACGATATGAACAAGGATGGATACAAGGAGCTTTTCTTTAGCATTCATGCTGGTTTTTCCCTGCAACCACGCAGACTTTATATGTATGACCGGCACCAGAATAGCATGAAAAAGTCGCCTGTTAGTGGTGTTTCACTCATTATCAACGAATTTTTTGATGTTAATGGCGATGGGCAAGACGAAATATTCTGCTCGACAATCAGTTACGGAAATATCAAACCCGATCAAACTATTCCTTATCGCGATAGCAGCTCGTATTTGATGATTCTTGATCACAATTTACAGTTTTTGTTTGAGCCGATTGAATTCCCGGTCTATAAATCAAAGGTGTTTGCATATCCTTATAAGTATCAGGATAAGGATGTTATATTATCGCTATTTGTAAATTATAGCCAGAGTGATATTCCCAATTCAATCAGCATTTATAATTCCCAAGGCCATAAAGTATTTGAAAAGCAGCTCGACAGCACATTCCGGTCTAAAGCTTTGGATTTATTAAAGGGGGTAGATCAAAACCGGGATAAATTATTACTATTTAAAGGGGGCAAAAAAGTCTATGAAATGGATCAGGATATAAATCCACAGCTAATTGCTGAGTTTCCCAATACTATCTATTCCAGTTCAGCGTATGATTTGGATCAGGATGGCAAGCCTGAGTATTTCTATTATAATCGCAGTTTAAGTCTTGTAACAGTTACGAAAGCAGATTTTAGCCATGTAATCTCGTTGAGTGTTCCCATGATCGAGACCACGCGTTGTTTTTCAGGCATAAAACTAAACGGTAATATGCCGGTAGAAATTTTTGCGCAGGCAGGCCCGGTCTGTATGTTATTCCGTTATACTAAAAATCTACTTTTTGCCTTTCGTTATTTCACCTATATTGGCATTTTTGTACTTATGTGGTTGCTGATGCACTTGCTCAAAAGGGTGTATAAATATCAAATAGACAGACAGTTGAAAGTTCAAAAAGAACTGACTAAGTTACAATATCAGACTGTGAGCCATCAGGTTGATCCGCATTTTATCCTCAACGCCATGAATTCGATCAGCGCAGCAATCATGGCAGAAGATGCGGAAGTTGCTTATCAGATGTCAGCCAAATTCAGCAAGCTTTTCCGCGAAACACTCACCACAACCGATAAGGTGACACGTAGCCTCGAAGACGAACTTTTGTTTGTGGAAAATTACTTGCAAATCGAACAGAAGCGTTTCGATAATCGCTTCACTTTCGAGATTTATACCGCACCAGAAGTAGATGCTGAGATGGAAATTCCTAAAATGCTGCTACAGATATTTGCTGAAAACGCTATTAAGCATGGTCTTAAACACCTAGATAAGGATGGGCTTTTGCGCATCACCATAGAGAAAATCGATCACAAAGTGCGCATTATCCTGACTGATAATGGAATTGGGCGCGAAAAAGCCAAAAGCCTCAGCACGCCGGGAACGGGAAAAGGTATTGACATTACCCGGGATATGGTGCATCTTTACCAAAAACTCAAAGGTGTTGCTATTCAGCTAACAATGAATGATTTGTATGACGAAAAGGGCATGTCAAAAGGTACGAAAGTCGAGATTGTGATTCCGGTGAAAGTTTGACGAAGTGGGTAAGTTGATTTTTGCTTGAAATTTTTAGGCGAGGAGTTTGATAAAAAATCCAAACAAAACTTGCCGTCACTTTCTAAATAGTCTATTAAATAGGCCAGAAAGAAAACTGTACTTTTTGAAGCTTTGATAAGAAAAGGTCAAAGACAAGGCTTTCGTGATACATTGAGCCTGCCAAAATGAAGTTTTTGAAGCCAAGGAACTGACGAACGAAGCAAGGGCAAAGCTTGCTTTGAGTATGCCTTGCAAGGAG
>CAZOEV010000390.1:0-3491 GCA_964578915.1 uncultured Lentimicrobiaceae bacterium | reverse complement strand
TGGTGTCCATCGTTTGGTTTAGATCCCGAAGCCTCCCAAATATGGCAACCGCTTCAACTTAGGTTGGAAGAAAAACTCAACAGAAAACCTGAAATTTACGCTTTTACTAGTTATGATGCGGTTTGGCTCGCTGCTAAGACCTATTTACAAACACCTTACAACGTAAGCACTGAGACTTTAAAGCAAAGTTTCAGGTCTCAAGCTGCTCAATATTTTGGAGCAACAGGCCGGACAAACCTCAACACTGCCGGTGATCGCGATATGGCTACCTACGATTTTTGGGGCTTGACAATCAACGGAAATGCAGCTTTTTGGGAAAACAAAGCTGTATATGACAATATAACAAAGACACTTACCAGAAAAGATTAATGCCTTAATTTTAAGCTATTTAGCTTAAATGTTCATGCGTTTAAACATTATATCAGAAAACTTTAGCTCAGATATTGTTCCAGCTCGGCTTTCCATTTTACGAAGCCGTCTACAAGCTCAGAATAATCATGGTAAATACGACGAAAAGGCTCTTCGCTGCTGTTGATATAGGCGATTTTCCCTTGCGCTTTTATCACGTTTAAGATGTCTTCCAGTTTGCGTGCAGCTTGTTTCAAAGCCGGCAGATTTTTGTCGGCATGCCACACATAAGTCGCTTCTTCTGTGTCGAGCGTTTCCCAAATTAAATGGTATTGCTTTTCGCCTTCTGCTAAAAAGACGAAGGAAAAAGGTTGTAGCACAAAACGCAGCTTCATAATATGATGTGCATGAATGCTAGATAGATAGCGCAAGTTGCGATAATGTTTTGTATCCGTAATTTGTAGCAAGCTATCCATCAAATCCTGTTCATTCTGAAAAAAAGTATTGGATTTGAAACCTTCGTCTGAATAAGCCGCCAACAACTCGTCCATGGTAAACAGCGACTGGTCGATGTCTATCATAAACTTTTTCTTTTTCATGTCGACAACAAATTCAAAGCGAAAACTCTCGATAAGTTTTTTATCTATCTTGTTGATTTCCGGCGAATTGGCTTCGAGAACAGTGAGTGTATTATCGCGCAACTCTAACTTTGCTATCACCGTAATATCTTTGGTTTTCAGCACGTTCGTGAAGTAATTTTTCACCGCATCAAACTCTTCTCGCAGCTCATAATTATGAAGCAGAAAACTAACCGGCTCATCAAAAAAGTTAAACTGATGCTTAAAACTAACCGCACCAAGCTGAAACCTGAGCTCGTTAATGGGCACTTTAAACTGTTTTTGTAAAATTTGAAAAGCTAGGCTTTGATCATCTGATCTCTTCAATGGAAGTTCTTCAATATCATCCTCTTCCGAAAGGTCATAAATTTCTGGCACACCACGCACAGCAACACGCGGGGAGCGATTTCCGGCAGCACTTTTCAGCAAACCGTCGGTATCAACATGGCGAAACCGAATCTGCTCTACCTGATTTAGCGCTGCATTAGTTTCCTCATCGGGAAGCTCGTTCAGCTCAGGAATATTGGCGAAATAAGAAAGAATTTCGGCGTGCATAGTCGTACTTTCGGTTTTGTAGCGCGTTACTCTGATACGCCAGCAGGCCATTGCTTCAAAGCATTTGAGCAACGCAGCCAATCCCAATTTATCAAATGAAAGCGCACGATCGGCCAAAAATGCCTTATCTGCTTCAAAGCGTAAATAATAAATATCACCGGAATTAATTGGTGCATAATACACTTCCATTGTTTTAGAATTCAGGGGTTTCTAAACACAAAAGTAGCATTTTTCAAGCGCTTTTGTAGCGCAAGGAAAGGCAAATAAGAAATAGTACAATTTTAGCGGACTACGGAAACCTCCATGGCTGTTGGTCCTTTTGGCCCTTTGCCAATCTCGAACTGCACCATATTATTCTCTTTAATCTCTTCGAGCAGGTTTGAAGTGTGCACAAAAACTCTTTGGTCAGTTTCAAGGTCACGGATAAAACCAAAGCCTTTGGCATCATTATAAAAACTTACAACACCTTTACGCACAAGGTCGGGCTTATCGTTGGGGTCGCTTTTGGCCACGCTCACCTCGATAGATTCAATATCAATCTCTTCTTTTTTCTGGTCAGGATCGGGCGGTGTGTCTGTAATATTTCCAAACTCATCCACATAGGCAATCATTTCATCAAAGCTGTTACTATCCTGCTCTTTGCTCTCCAGACGGCGCTTTTCCTTGTCTTTACGTTTTTTTTCTTTCTTCTGTCTTACAGCTTTTTTGTTCATTGATTCCTGTGATCTTCCCATATACTTAATTTAAATTAGGTGTAAAATACGATTTTAAAAGTCAAAAGAAAAAGCGGCTGGACGGCTATTGCAATATTACAAAGCCCCCAACCGCTTTAAATTTTTAATAATGATTAGTAACGACGACGGGGTGCTTCCGTTTTTGGACGGGCTTCGTTAACTACCATTTCTCTGTTTTCGAGGGTTGCACCGTTAAGCTCTTTGATGGCTTTTTGTGCTTCTTCCTCGTTGTTCATCTCTACAAAACCAAAACCTTTAGAACGGCCGTTGTACTTGTCGATGATAATTTTTGCTGATTCCACGGTACCATATTCCGCGAAAAAACGTTCAAGATCTTGATCGTTAATGTTGTAATCAAGATTTCCTACATAAATGTTCATGTAAATAAAATTAAAATGAGTAATAAAAATCTGTAACCAATTGTGAGTAACAAAATTCACCAAATAGAACTGAACCACTTACAAAACCAACTGGCAACATTAAAAAATATCAGGATTTAATAACAAGGCGGGTAACGAAAAAATGAACTAAAGATCAAATAAGTAACGAAATCGCAAATTCTCAAATCATGAAATCGCTGCAAAGATACTAAAATTTACATAGCAACGGCAAAAACACCAAAATATTTTGCAAATCAGGCCTTTCGGTGAGATTGGTTTCTTATTAACAAAAAGCTAAATCGGATCGAAAGGAATAATTTGAAGCTTAGGATGCTTGCGCATATAGCTTTGGATGATTTGACGCACATCGCGGTTGTCAGCATAAACATGGATAAAATCATCGGCCAGTTCAAAGCCATTTTGCAGCATTTCTATTGGCACAAAACCAAAACCTCGGTAAATGCCGTGCTGAATTTTTATCACCGCTTTCTCCTCTTCGGAAGAACCCTGTTCTACTATCAAAAAATTCTCATAATCAAAATGATAGCGCTCCAGGGCTTCCTGTACGCGCTGGTTGTAAGTTTCTGGGCTTTCCTGTCCGCAGCAAGCTCCTAAACATTGGCCAATATGGTATTGAAAACAAGGCCCATTGCCTGGGTATAACCCATTTAAACCTTGACAAAGCTGAAAACGCTCGCTTAACATAAAAAGATGTGAGCGTGCCTCTGCGCCCGAAGCATACGTGTAATGGGGTTGCAATTTGTCAATGGTTTTGGCTACTTTGAGACACAAAAAACCGACTTCATTTTCAAAATGATACAGTCCGTAATTAAAAAACGCCCGCCGCTGTGCCCTGT
>CAZOEV010000389.1:0-3501 GCA_964578915.1 uncultured Lentimicrobiaceae bacterium | reverse complement strand
AGGAGGCATATTTTCGCCTTTTGAAATTTAGAATGTAAACGTCTTCTAGGTACTCATAAGCGCCTGTATGAGTTTGAAATTCTCCTTTATTCAGTAAGAGCCAAAAGGCCTTATCAAAGCCTCTAGCGGATAACAATTCGAGGTGGTTAATTATAAGCATATCAATCTAGCTGATGTGATAAATTAATATAAATCTTTGCCGTATTAAAACTCTTTAGCCCCATCGCTGCCATTGTTTGTAAAAGGTTTCCGTTTGTTTCTTTCGCGTAATGAGTTCCGAAAGTGTGCCTACCTAAATGACTGGTTAACAATGTTTTAACTCCTGCTGCCGTCTGAATATCTTTAAGTATTTGGTTGTATTTTTGGTTGCTGA
Source organism: uncultured Lentimicrobiaceae bacterium (assembly GCA_964578915.1). Lineage (GTDB taxonomy): Bacteria > Bacteroidota > Bacteroidia > Bacteroidales > F082 > UBA5536. Next base: position 3,128 of record CAZOEV010000389.1, on the reverse strand, counting down.
TTGATCGTCCCCAGATATATTTGTGGTCGCTTTGCATTGCCAGGTACTTTCTAGCCATGATTTCCGGTTTTCTCCCAAACATTTCTCCCAACCTTAAAAATACTTGTGTGTCGGTTTTTTGCGTATTTAGGTTTAAAATTAGCCCGCCAGGTCTTTCGTCAAAGTTATTTTTGTTTAAGGAATTTAGATCTGAAAACCTTAAACCAGTATAGCATGAAAATAGAAACATGTCGCGTGCAAGCTCGAACAATTCCACGTTTTGAAGGTCTGCTAGCTCAATAGCTGTGATTTCAGCCGTTTGTAAAAATTCTGTCTTTGGCTTCCAGGCTTGCGGCTTGAAGCGTAGATAAGGGTTTTTTTCGTATCGCATCTTGTCATACGCTATAGCTGCATTAATAAACTTCTTAAAATCTTTGTGAAAACGTTTTACCGTGTTTTGAGCGAATAAGAGTTCACGAAGGTGATTATCAAATTTTAAAACCATCTCAACGCTTATATCTTTAAACGTTATTTTACCAAACAAAAGCTTTAGTTCCTCAATGGTTCGTTGCTGTGGGCGTTTGCTTTGTATCTTTATTCTCATATCCTGATCTAGGATCGTTTGGGCAAAGTCTAAAAAGTCATCTTCTTTGTTTACTTCTCTCCGCTGGATATTGAGGTTAAATCTTTTCTTAATGTCATCTAGAGTTATGGTCTCTCCCTTTATAAGAAAATCAAAATAATATTTTTCAATATCTGCAATAAACGATTTTAAAAAAGCATTCATTTGCTCTTCATCATCTAGCCCTTTAATGCAGCCCTTTTTTTTATCCCAATTTTCCGGTAAAATTCTTAAGCCGCTAGGAATGTAAATTTTCTTATCACCCCCTATGTAAACATAAATATCTATAAGCTGTTTTCCTGGTCGGCTTTTTCTGTTAAAAACGAGTTTTGTTTTCATGATTGCGTTGTGTATGTCTGCCAAAGATAAAACGATTATTTTTCTCCCACAAAGATTTTTCTCCCACAAAAAAAATTGGGGTGATAAAAAGGGGTAAAAAGGCATAATTTAGAGGAAAACAAACAAAAACAAAAAATGCGGGTTGTTATCTGTATGTATTGGTATCACTAGGGTTTAAACGAAAAAAGCCCGATTTTTCAATCAGGCTTTTTAGTGTTAAGTGATCCCGGCGGGATTCGAACCCACGACCCGCAGCTTAGAAGGCTGCTGCTCTATCCAGCTGAGCTACGAGACCAAAGCTAGTGTTTAGCGGGTGCAAAAGTAGTAAATCTTAGGCTTATTATAACACGAATAACAAAAAAAAAGACGGTCTCGTCAATAAAAACTATTGACAAGTCCGTCTTTTATCTATTGATTTAGACTTAGTAGCGGTTTCTGTATCCACCACCTTCGCCGCCTTCGCGACGTTGTTGGTAGCCACCGCCTCCGCCACCTTCGCGACGAGGATAACCGCCACCGCCCTGACCTTCAGTTTTTGGGCGTGCTTTCTTAACTACGATAGTGCTTCCGTCAACGTCTGTTTCATTCAGCGCGTTGATGGCTTCGAAACCCTGGTCATCATCAGGCATTTCAACAAAACCAAAGCCTTTTGAGCGGTTTGTTAACTTGTCAATAATGACTTTTGCAGAAGATACAGTACCGAATTGTTCAAACAAAGCCTGGATATCTTCGCTAGTTGTTTTGAAGTTGAGTTTTGCAACAAAAATGTTCATTGTAAATAATAATAAGTGATAAATAATTTTCAATAAGTAGAGTAAATTCTATGAAGTTCAGAGGGTTAAGTTCGGAATTTGTCGGAAGCTACTTTGCTGATTGAAACGAAAATTTTAATTAAATCCCGACAAAGGTAAACAAATAGTAATAGGATTTGATTTTTAAGAAAAAAAATATCAAGAATAGAAGTTGACAAGACTGATGACTCTGTTAATCAGCTTGATGAGGAATAAAATTGGCTGTTGAAAATGTGTTTATTTTGATTTTTCGAAAAGCAGTTGCGGCATTTTCGCTGGCCATGCTTTTGCTGGTTTATAAAGCCACAAAAGCCGAATTAGCCGGCTTTTGTGGTTGTATAAATAAAACTGAAGGATGAATATTAGAAAGCTTCTTATTTAATCGCAAGGTTTATTTGATTCTTCACCAAGATTATAAACTTCCTGAATCTCTTTGAGTTTTTCTTCAAAAGGAATCTCCAAATCAATCAGTTTGCCCGATTTAATGTCGAAAACCCATCCATGAACGATGGGATAGCCTGATTTGAGATAATGTCGTTGCACTACAGCAGTTTTTATCACGTTGAGGCATTGCTCTTCCACATTCAACTCAATAAGTCTGCGGTAGCGGGCATCTTCTGATTCAATTAGCTTTAACTCTGTTTTGTGAAAACGAAAAACGTCGCGAATATTTCTGAGCCAAGGATTAAGTATGCCCATATCTACAGATTGCATGGCAGCTTTCACGCCTCCACAATAATAATGACCGCAGACGACGATATGTTTTACTTTTAAATTGTTAACGGCGTAGTTAATAACGCTCATCACATTGAGGTCGTTGTTGCCAACAATATTTGCAATATTGCGGTGCACAAACACTTCGCCTGGCTTCAAACCCATAAGTTCCTCAGCGGTAACACGGCTGTCGCTGCAACCAATATATAGGAAGTCAGGATCTTGACCTTCTGCTAATTTCTCAAAATAATCGCTTTCAACAGCCAATTTTTCCTTTACCCAAGCTTTGTTGTTTTTAAAAATGTCGTTGTATGTAGTCATTAAGTTATTTTTTGGACGACGAAAATACAATCATTTTCACAGCCTTGTCAAGTTGTTTAGTAAAATAGGGGAGAAGGCGTTTGTTTTTTCGTATTATTGGCTAGAATTTAATGCAAGAATTCAAAAATTACACCTTAATTTTCGGAAATGTTATGTTTAAAACGAGATTCAATGTTTTGCTCCGAATCTTATATTTTTTAGCGGATAGCAAAGTGAATTGTATTTGACTAGATATTATTTTTCCATAAGCATAAGAAATCATAAACCCACTTGCAGGCTTAATCTCGTAAACTCTTCATTACATAAACTCGTGAACCAAAAAAAATCCCTTACTTTTGAATCCTAAATAAATAACTATGTGT
>CAZOEV010000388.1:0-3508 GCA_964578915.1 uncultured Lentimicrobiaceae bacterium | reverse complement strand
GCCAGGTATTAGTGTCAATCCGATCTGATATAGGAGTTGGTCTGTCATTCGAGGCCAAAAATAATCTAAAATATGTAAATCGCCCATAAGGAAGCAAACTTTTACGCACAAAGAAAAGCAATGACAGAAGCTAAGAAATCCTGTATATTTGCTTAAAATGTAAAAGTTTGACAGCACAAAAATCAGTTTTAATATGTCCGTTGGATTGGGGGCTTGGTCATGCTAGCCGCATGGTTCCTGTTATTAAAAGGCTTGATGAAAGTGGCCATCGTGTTGTAATCGCAGCTGATGGTGCAGGCTTAATTTTTTTACAAAACTATTTTCCTCAACTGGAATGTTTTAAATTTCAGGGCTTTAAACCAAAATATAGTCGCAGTAACTCACAGGCTTTTAAAATGATGCGTAGCATACCTAAAGCCCTGAAATCATTCAAAGAAGACCACCATTTTGTAGAAAAGCTAATTCGCAACCAAAAAATTGACGGATTGATTTCCGACAACCGCTTTGGCGCTTACACAAATCAGGTTCCATCAGTTTTTATCACGCATCAGTTGCACATTCATATTCCGGCTACCTGGCTATTATTTAAACCACTTGTGAATGCGTTTAACAAGCATTATGTCAAAAGTTTTGATCGTTGTTGGGTTCCTGACAATTTGAGCGAACCAAGGCTTTCAGGCAGCTTGTCATATCCTGCTTTCAAGGGAGTCAAAACGGAATATATAGGTAATTTAAGTCGTTTTTCGCAGGTCAAAAACACTTCTGAAAAGGATATTGATATGTTGCTCTTACTCTCTGGTCCTGAACCACAGCGCAGTTTACTGGAAGAAAAAATAATTGCACAAAGCGCTGATTTATCAGCAAAATTTTATCTACTCAGAGGCATACCAGGCAAGAAAATAGCACCATACAGCATCAATAAGAACCTGATAGCTTATGATCATGCAGACGACAAAACTTTTTCATCATTGATTCAGCGGACAAAAACAATCGTTGCCCGAGCAGGTTATTCCAGCATTATGGATTTGGTAGCTCTTGGCCGATCTGCTTGGCTTGTGCCAACACCAGGCCAAACCGAGCAAGAATATTTGGCCACTTATTTGAGCAAAAAACAAAAGTTCAAATCAATAGATCAACAAAAATTTGATCTATCTAAAATACTGTATTCCAAGCCTTTTAGTGAATTTGAACTATCTCGGGCTTTGAAGCCAGTCAATTTTGATATAATCGACAATTGGGCCAATTCTCTATAATTTGGCTACTTTTGTAGAATGATTATAAATAGTCTTTGCAAGAAAAGGCCAAAAACTTCGAAAGCCTAGTCTTTGGCCTTTTCTTATCAAAGCCTGAAAAAGAGGCGTGTTCTTTCTGACACTAAATAGCAATTTTCTCATATAATCATGATAGAGATTAGAATAGAATTCTTTATTAAATAGGAGACCTAGCACTTATGCGCATCAATAAGGATATGAAAATGGCGGAGGTAATTCACTTGAATCATCACCTGTTGCCTATTTTAAACCGGTTTGATATTCATCTTGGATTTGGCGAACGATCGGTGGAAGCCGTTTGCAAGGATCACGAGCTGAACATCAACTTTTTTCTGGAGATTGTCAACACATTTCATGATGCCACCTACTTTCCTGTGCGACACCTGCAAAGTTTTAAGGCAAGTATGCTGATTGATTACCTCCAAAAAACTCATGCTTATTATCTGGAGTTAAAAATCCCTGAAATAGGGCAATATATTCGTCTGATTACACAAGAAGAAAACTTGCAAACCTCGCATAAAAAATTGCTTCAGGATTTTTTTGACAGCTACCAACTTGAGCTTACAACCCATATAAACAAAGAAGAACAGCGGGTTTATCCTTATGTTATCTCTCTTGAAAATGTACTAGACAATCCAGCTTCTACAATAGATGACCTTAGTGAACTGAGTAAGTATTCTATCCATGAATATGAAGAAGATCACGATGATGTTGAAGCGAAGCTTTTTGATCTTAAAAATATCATTATCAAGTATTTGCCACCTTCGAAAAACAATCGACTGCTGAATGTTATTTTGCATGAAATTTTTGAGCTGGAACGCGACCTAAACAACCACGGCCATATTGAAGATTTAATTTTAGTGCCGATTGTTGAAAATATGGAAAAAGCACTTCGCGAACGACTTAAAAATCTATCAGGCAATGCTTAACAGATTGTGCGTTTTACTTATCGAGCCTTCTTTTTTGATCCGTGAAGGGATAAAAACCATGCTCAGCAACTTGGGAAACCCCTATCGCATGGAAGAAATTGACACGCCTGTTGACGATCTGGAAAAGCATATCAATAAACTGCATCCCACGCTGATTATGATAAATCCAGTGCTAATCCCAAAAATGGTAACCCTGCCACGCGATTCCGAAAGTGATTGTAATCCTTTATTCATCGGTCTAATTACCGAAAATGCTTCAATACAGACTAAAAGCAAATTCGATATCCTACTCAACCTTGACGGCGATCGGAATGAGCTATTTAAAACCATGGAAAAAGTAATGCAACTACTTGGCAAGACTCAGAATGAAACTGACAACAACACATTGAGCGAAAGAGAGTTGAGTATATTAAAATTGGTAGCATTGGGCAATACAAACAATGAAATAGCCGAACGACTTTTTATCAGCACGCATACGGTGATGACACATCGTAAAAATATCACCCGAAAACTTGGTATCAAAACTGTTTCAGGCCTTACCGTTTATGCTATTTTGAACCAGCATATAAAGATGGAGGAAATTCAGGCTTCTGAATAGTCGATTAGCGTGTACGTTAAAGAATTGACAAAGATCAAAAAAAAATAAAGCAGGTCTTACGCAATGGATTGCGAACAAACCTGCATGATTAATGAAACCTTTTTCACTTGGAATTGTTAAAGTATCAAGTAAATTTGCAGCGAATTTATATTTAATCTAAATAACAATTAGCAGCACAATTTAGCGATTAAAAAGCTAGCGTTTTAAAAGAATATAATCAATAAGGAAATTATGAAACCAGTAGGAATTTTTTACGGATCTACCGGAGGATCAACAAAATCTATCGCAGAAAAAATTAAAAAGGCACTCGGCAAAGAGGCTCACCTTCACAATATCAGCGAAACTGAGGTAGCAACAATTCAAAAATATGATAACTTGATCTTCGGCACTTCGGCCTGGGGAATTGGTGATATGCAAGACGATTGGGAAGATTTTATTGACAACCTGAATGAGGTGAAGTATGAAGGCAAAAAAGTAGCTATTTTTGGCCTTGGAGACCAGGATGAATATCCAGAAAGCTTTGTTGACGGCCTTGGAACGCTATATTGCCGCCTTCCCGATAAATCTGTTGTAGTAGGCGAATGGCCAAAAAAAGGCTATGATTTTTATTTCTCAACCGCAGAAAAAGATGGCAAATTTGTAGGTTTGGTCATCGACGAACACCAGCAAGCCGATCAATCAGACGACAGAGTTAAAAAATGGGCAGAGCA
>CAZOEV010000387.1:0-3519 GCA_964578915.1 uncultured Lentimicrobiaceae bacterium | reverse complement strand
ACATCAAACAATGCACTTAGATCTTCTTCACTTGCCAATGAATCAACACGATTGTATGGGCATTTATCCACTCTAACACCCCCCTTTAACAGCCTCTCATACACCTCCTTAGATGGCATTCTAATGCTCCCCCAGTCATCGCTTTCTATCACCACAATTTTGCGGTTGGTGCGCCAACCGGGGATGTTGAGGAGGGTGCGGGAAATATTCGATTTAAGAACCCCTATCATTATTGGTTGTTTCTGCCTAACAATGTTGATTCTAATAAATTTACCCGTATAGTAATATTAAAATCTGATTGAAATAATTGCAGTTTGTGAAAACCCATTTTGATTAAGATACGAAGGAATATTTTGATTGTGCACTCACATCTTCTGGCATAATAAGATCTGGTTTGTTCAGCAAATCGACCAAATCGAAATATTGAGGTACAAAGCGACCTTTGTGCCAAACTAGTTTATCATCCCAATAGCCATTTGAAAACTCTGGGTAATCACCAAATCCATAGCTAATTTCAACAATAGCAGGCTTTTTATTCTTGTCGTATATAAAATCATAGGCCATAGACTGAAACCCAAACTTTTTACTAACCTCAAAAGCAATTTTTACCATTACCATGTCAATTTTATCATGACTCATATCCCAGTTGTTACTCCCTGATGCACGAAAATCATTTTTGCGGTTATGACGTATAAAAGCAAAGGCTCTATTACCAGTTATTTGTACCCGAGTATCATATTTATTTCCTGGAAGAAATTCCTGAAAATATACATAACCATTCTGCCTTGCCCACCAGGGACGGATGCGTGAAAAATATCTATTCTTATATACAACAGCAATATGCTTAGCCGTTTCTGTAAGGCTAAAATTAGATGTTTTAAATGCATTTAATAAGCCATAATAATCAGTGGGGTATCCTGAAGTAAACATTTTGTTAATCAGCCTTTTTGCATCTTTTTTATTTTTCACCAATAGTACTTGCTTTGAACCAGAACCAGATTTAAGTTTAAAAACAAGTGGCAATTCAGCTACCTGAAGCCATTCCAATGCCTTTAATTTATCCCAAAAGGCAAAAAAGTTAACAGCCGGATAGTTATTTGATGCTAGTAAAAGAGATTGCTTTACTTTATCATCATAATGCCAGGTTGTAGCTATATTAGGGAAACACGGTATTTTTAGCTGCTCCTCAATAATGGGCATGATTGTTTTACCATGCTGGTGATGATAATCGGTTAGTCCCCAACGATAAATGAAGTGCGTTACTTCCTTTATTTCTTGCCAAAAATCCAAAGCACTAGAATCCAAATCAATGAAGTCTATTCCATTTTCCATCAATATCTTTCGATAAACATCTGTTACGGAGTCTTTTTTTCCTGGAAATGGCTCATGTATTCCAACCTTCATTTTATTCATGTTTTAATTTTTAAACTTTTTGCTTACAAAAGCATTTAAAGTAATATTATATTGTATAGCCTTAAACAATATCAAATTTTTCAACCCAATGTATGCAAAAATTCAAATAGTCTTTGTGCCTGAACGCTTTTGTTAAACTCTTTTTCTGCAACTTCCATGCCTCTTAATCCAACTTCATTTGCCTTCACTTTATTAGTTAATGCCCTCATCATTGCACTTGAAAATGAATTTATCGAATTTGGTTCTGCAAAAAATACATTTTTTTCATCCTCAAGATAATCGGGTATTTCTCCAACTCTAGTTGCACATACAGGCTTTCCGGAAGCAAGATATTCCCCCAATTTTGTTGGGAAGCCGCCTGCAGCTTGATATGACTCAGGCCGAGGCAGTACTAATAATTCTGCATTCATTAAAACAGATGGTACTTGATGAGAGGCAATTGATCCCTTATAAAATACACGATCTTTAAGTTTGTAATGATTTATTAAATCAATATTTTGCGTGAGATCAGGATGCCAGGATCCGAATAAGTAAAGATTAATTCTAGTAAACTCGGCGGCAATTTTTGCAAAGGATTCAATTAAAATATCAATTCCTTCTTTTTGGTTATTCATAACACCAACAAATGCTATATATGGTTTGTGTATGCCTTCAAAAGGGGGATGTTCATCGTGAAAATTAAAACGATCCAAATCAACCGTCATTGGAAGATGCAATAATTTAGGCCCTGGTGGTGGAAATTCTTGATAATATTTAATTAGTGCTTTGGTCATTAAAGCCATTCCAATGAGGTTGGGGAATATATGCTTCTGAAAAAAATCTTCTGCAAAATCAACACTCCATTTTTGATAAAAAGTGTTTTTACTAAATTTATGAAAATCCGGATATTCGTTATTCTCTGCAAAATAGATTTTACCGGGCAACTTTTTCTTAATTGCCTTTAAATGTTCAATTGATACAAACGGCCATATAATTGTATTCTCGGGTTCCTTTAAAAGCAATTTCCTAATTTTCATTGCTTTAATGCTACTGAATAAGGGCTGAAAAATATATTTATCAATTCTTTTGATTAAAAAATTAGATGCGACTAAAGTAGAGATATATTTATACTTAACCCCATTAATTATACCGAAACTACCAAATTCTATTTCTTCGTGTTTAGTTTGATAGCCTCTTGTAACCATCAATTCAATCTCAACACCTAAAGAAGCCAAACCTTCAATTAGAGTAATGATTCTGTTGGAAGACGCAGAGCTTATACTGTATGGATTGTGATTTCTTAAAACAATTACTTTCACTGGCTAATCAGTTAAATGAAGCACCTATAATAATAGCTATAATTTATTAATATCAAGCATTTCTCCAATAATATTATCCCATTCAGGTGGTGAGAATCGCATAATCCCACCTGCATTATGAAAAGTAAATTCACCAAAATATATTTTTTTGTTAATGTAATATAGGTCTATTCTAATGTGCTTTAACCCCTTACTTAACTTGCGTGAAATTTCAACCATTTTATCGAATGCAATAGGCCGATTAATAATATCAGGTGAACATAAATTATTATCGACTGTAAATGGAAGGGGATTAAAGTTCATGTCAAAAAACACAGAATTTTTAGTTTTCCCTTTTCCTGTTGTCACATGAACAAATTTTGGTTCACCATCAAAACAGAAAAATTTATAGTCATTCAATTCTTCCTGTTCTGGATCATGCATGTATTTTTCTCCAATAATTCGAGGAATTGCATTTTTGTATGGGTATTCTCTGGACTTATAGAAATAGTTTCTTCGCAAAGCTTTGTTTAGTCTTCGCCTAGTGTCTTTCACATCTAACATTGCTTTACCTTTACAAATTATAAGGCTTCCACTATCATGAGTGGTTTTTAAAACAAATTGTTCAGGTAGTTCGTTAAAGTTAATTTTGAAAGCATCGTCCCATACCCCAATTAATGGGATCAGGTATTCTTTACCAAGCTCTTTCGTAATTATTTTCCTACATTCATACTTATCCACCATTTTAGAATATAAAGAATTGGTATTCCTGAGTTTTAGCCATTGGATTTTTTCGGTAAAAGAAGTTGGATTTTCTAAATTTAACTTT
>CAZOEV010000386.1:0-3519 GCA_964578915.1 uncultured Lentimicrobiaceae bacterium | reverse complement strand
CGGCATTTAGCAAACCTGGAACGTCTTTCCAGATGGTAACTTCAGAAGCATCTAAGCAATAAGCCAGGATCGCTGCCGTAAAATCCGATCCTTCGCGCCCAAGGGTTGTCGTTTCTTGTTTCAGCGTTCCGCCAATAAATCCTTGTGTAATCAAAAAGCGGCTGTCGCTATTAACTTCAGCCATTTTTTTTATGCTTTCGCAACTCTTATTCCAGTTAATATTGGCGGCTCGAAAGCAATCGTCGGTAAGAATTATTTTGCGCGCATCAATAAGCTTTACTGACAGACCTTGCTGCAACAAATAATGGCTGATAATTGTCGTTGAAAGCAATTCACCATAACTTACTGTAGCGTCGTAATGCTTATCATATTCAAGGGTTATAAGCTCAATATCAGTGGCTAATTGCTCAAAAAGAAATTCCAGCTTTGGGCTTAGAAGTTCTAATGCTTCCTTAGAAAACAGTTCGCCTACGATATCAAAATGAAAGGCTTTGACTTGTTCAAATAGCGTGTTTTTGAGGTCTGTTTGCTCATCTCTACTGGCCTGCAAAAGTTTTTCGAGTGCGTTGGTAGTTTTGCCCATAGCCGAAAAAACCAGCACAAGCTTTTCATTTGAAAAACGCAATAGAATCTGGTGTAAGTTTTTAACTGCATCCGCATTTTTAATAGAGGCGCCACCAAATTTGAAAACTTTCTGGAGCATATACTTTTGATTAGGAATCAAAAAGCAAAGGTACTATATTTGCGCAACGACAAAAATTGGCTTGCGACTACTTGATTATCAAGCATGTTGTAAACTGCAATTTTTCCGCAATCGATTGAAATTCAATACCAATTAGCACTAAAAATAACGTATGAAAACATTAGTAGAGTTTGTTTGGGAACAACAAGAACACATTAATTATGCTACCGGAGAATTCTCCCGCTTATTAAATGACATCGGAATTGCCGCAAAAATCGTTAACAGAGATGTCAATCGGGCTGGTTTGTCAAATATTTTGGGCTTTGAAGGAAGCGTAAATGTGCAGGGAGAAAGCCAGAAAAAGCTGGATGTTATGGCCAATAATGAGTTTATTAAAGCCTTGCGAAGTGGCAAACAATGTGCTGCCATCATTTCAGAAGAAAATGATGACGTAGTGCTTTTTGATGACGAGACGACCAAAAATGCCAAATATATTGTAGCTATCGATCCATTAGATGGCTCCTCAAATATTGAAGTCAATGTACCTATTGGAACAATTTTTGCCATTTATAAACGCAAATCTGTCGGCACAAAGATTTCGAGAGAAGATGTTCTACAAGCTGGTAACGATCTGGTTTGCGGAGGTTATATCATTTACGGTTCCTCAACAATTATGGTTTATACAACGGGTCAAGGTGTCAATGGTTTTACCTATGATCCTACTTGTGGCCTGTTTATCCTTTCGCATGAAAACATGAAGATTGACGAAGATGGTGGAATTTATTCCATCAATGAAGCCAACTATATTTATTTTCCAGAAGGTGTAAAGAAGTATATCAAATACTGCCAAGAAGATGATGCAGCTACCAACCGGCCTTATACTACGCGTTATATTGGTTCGCTGGTTGCTGATTTTCACCGCAATTTGCTCAGAGGCGGTATTTATATTTACCCGGGAACGCTCAAAAATCCATTAGGAAAACTGCGGCTGATGTATGAATGCGTGCCGATGGCTTTTATTGCCGAACAGGCTGGTGGTATGGCTTCTGATGGTTTTCAGCGTATCTTGGATATGAAGCCAAAAGATATTCATCAACGCTGCCCACTTTTTATTGGCTCTAAAAATATGGTAGAAAAAGCAGAAAAGATGATGCATGAACACAGCAAGGAATTCGAGGAAATATATACTGCAAAATAATTCCTAAGCACCATTTATTTTACGAATCAGCGAAATGCCATCGCGTAAGGGTAAAATAATTTGTTCCGTTTGCTGGTGATCCCGTGCCATAGCGTTAAACTGCCTTATGGCGCGGGTTTCTTCGTCGGTGATGGTTGGATCGGCCACTTTTCCGCTCCACAAAACATTGTCGGCTAACATAAAACCTCCCGTATTCAATTTTTCAATTAGCAACTCAAAATACTGTGGATAATTGATCTTGTCGGCATCAATAAAGATGAGATCAAACGTATTTTGGATTTGTGGAATTAGTTTGATGGCATCGCCGATCATTAGCTTTACCTGATTTGCCACGCCAGCTTTTTGCAAATTGTTGAGAATAATATCTTCCATTTCTTCATTGGATTCCAGCGTGGTGATTTGGCTTTCACGTTTCAGCGCTTTGGCCATTGAAATGGTTGAATAAGCGGTGAAAGTGCCAATTTCTAGTACTTTTTTGGGTTGAAGCATTGCGCAAATCATTTCCAGAAACTTGCCTTGAAGCGGGCCGGAAATCATACGCGGATACATCTGTGTGAGGTGTGTTTGCCGATAGATTTCTTCTAAGACTTTATCCGCCTTCGTGGAATGGGCGTTGATATAAGCTTCAATTTTGCTGTCGATCATTGAAAACGGGTGTTAAAAACAACTTGTATTTCCTCTGCTGTTGCGTTTGTCAACCTAAAAAAACTTTCTTTCAACGGATATTCTTTGCTCTCCAGCTCGATAAGCTCTGGACGAAAAACGATATAGCCAATTTGCTCCGGACTAATACTTTCGAAAATCAGTTCATATCTAATGCTTTGATTAACATTAATTTCAGTGAATAAAACGGGCTGCTCACGGTGTAAAAATCCGCCATTTTTATCCAAAAGCCTCACCTGAAACCAGATATGATTTACAAGCAAATTACTGCTGTTTTTTAGCGCGAGAATCATCCTTGTTGACTGATAATATTTCGAGATTTGCTCAATAGAAACCTGAAAAGTAGTGTCGGAACCGACTTCTTGTTCAATAATTAAAGGTGTAATTTCAGCTGATTGTGTCGTGGGTTTTACTTTTTCGCGGCCAAAATCTGCAATTTTCGGCTCGGTTTTCTGGGCATTTGATGGGTTGCAAAAAATGATAAGCAGGAAAGTCAAAAACCCTAATAGACACCTTGTGAATACTCGACTGATAGAAATTATCGTGGAACAATTGTAGGTGTTATTCATCATTTTGACTCGGTTTTTCTGAATTTCCATTATAAATCAAGGTGTTGAAATCATCAAAATTGAAAACTTCTTCTGCAACAGCTAATATTTTTGAAGCATCAAGCTTTAATATTTTCTGTGTAATTTGGTTCATATCATCAACTTTATCGAACATTAAATGGCTGCGGGCAATTGAAAGCGTTTCCGAAAGTCCTGATTCAAAGCCAATAGCGAGTTGACCAATGAGTTGTTGCTGGGCGCGATGTAATTGCAAGCTACCCAGTTTTAGCGTTTTTAGTTTTGTCAATTCTTTGTAAACCAGTTTCATGGCTTTTTCCGCTGAGCGTGGATCAATGCCGAGGTAAACTAAAAATACGCCTGTGTCTGAATAGGCAGTATAATGCGACTCGATATTGTATGCAAAGCCA
>CAZOEV010000385.1:0-3528 GCA_964578915.1 uncultured Lentimicrobiaceae bacterium | reverse complement strand
CGATGACGAAGCAAGGAACTACTGTTGCCAGATGAACAAACATCAAATCATTATATTCCATTTTTACTCTTTAAGTTAATTTACTGATTTACAATTTATTAAAATATAATTTTTCAATGATAAAAAAATATTACTCATAGTCTAATACACTTTCGATAGTAGCTTTTACGAGCTCAACATCTGTTGCGCTATAAGTCATGTCAGCTTGGGTGACATCTACTCCAGCTGGAAAAACAGTCTTAAGCTGCATTTTAGTTTTTGCACTAAAATGCAGCGTTTTTATTCCCGTTTGCTGAACTATAAATTTCGCATTTTGCGCATTGATGCCGCCTCCAGCCATAATATTAATCTTATTTCCACAAACTTCTTGCATTTTTCGTATCAGCTCAACACCCTGCATGGCCGTTGGTTGAGATCCGGAAGTAAGCACTGTATTAAAACCAAGAGCAACTAATTTCGTCAAACTTTCAATCGGGTCATAAGCTGCGTCAATAGCCCGATGAAAGGTCAAATGTAGCCCGAAAGCCAAGTTTTTTACTTCTTGCAAAAACCCCACATCAATGCTGCCATCTTCGAGCAAAGCACCGACTACAATACCTTCAAAACCAAGGCTTTTAACCAACTTTATATCTTCGAGCATTTGAGATTTTTCCAAGTCAGAATAAACATAATGTCCAGCTCTGCAACGTATTAACACATTTACTGGAATAGTTTTTTGAGCTGCAGCAAGTTTTAAACATCCATAGGAAGGCGTTAATCCACCAACTTCAATGGCTTCGCATAATTCGACCCGTGTAGTTCCAGCCTTTTGTGCCCTCAATAAAGAAGTGAGGCCATTGGCACACACTTCAAAAATGAAATCGTGACCTTTTTTCATAAGTCCGCAAATATCAATTTAAATCTTGACTAAGAAACTATTTTGGGATGATTTCATAGTTTATTTCTTGATCTTTCCACCGTTTGCATCAAATAAAATCAATTTGAAAAGAGAATCACTTCATGGATTGAAAGTTTAAGCTTATATTTGGATTCAAATCCCAACCTATAATGAATATTTATCAGCTTTTTCCACGTCTTTTTGGCAATAAAAATGAGACTACGAAGTCTTTTGGAACGCTTGAAGAAAACGGCTGCGGCAAGTTGAACGACATTAATGAGGCGGCAATCAGTTCATTAAAAAACTTTGGAATAACCCATATTTGGCTCACGGGAATTTTGAGACATGCCAAAGTATCGGACTACACAAAATTTGGTATTCCGCTCAGCCATCCACAAACGGTAAAAGGCAGGGCCGGATCGCCTTACGCCATCAGCGATTATTATGATATTGATCCGGACTTAGCTATAAATCCTAAAGCACGTTTTGAAGAGTTTAAGCAGACAATTGACCGTATTCACAGTAAAGATTTAGGCATGATAATCGACTTCGTCCCCAATCATCTGGCGCGGGAATATAAGTCAGTTGCCAAACCAAAAAAGTACAAAGATTTTGGCGAAACAGATGATAAAAGCTTGAAATTTAGTCCACAAAACAATTTTTACTATTTACCTGATCAAAAACTTAAGCTTCCAGAAAAAGCAGGTTTTCCTTTCAAATTTAAACAAGCTTATGAGGAAAATCCGGCCAAAGTAACCGGTAATGATTGCTTTTGCGCAACGCCAGCTTATACTGATTGGTATGAAACAGTAAAACTGAATTACGGAAAGGATTTTGAAACCCACAGCCAGACTACTGATCCCCTACCTGACACATGGAATAAAATGTTTGAAATCCTTGATTTTTGGGCTTCTCAAGGCGTAGATGGTTTTCGGGTTGACATGGCTGCCATGGTTCCAATCCCGTTCTGGTCTTGGGTGCTTCCAAAAATAAAAACCAATTATCCAAGGCTTATTTTTATTGCTGAGATTTACGAAAGCGCTTTATATCAAGATTTTATTGATGCTGGTTTTGATTTTTTATACGACAAAGTTGGCATGTATAACCGACTCGAAGATGTGCTTAAACACGGTCATGCTGCAGATTCTATAAGTATTTGCTGGAAAATGCTCAACGGACTCGATGACAAGATGTTACGATTTATGGAAAATCACGATGAGGTGCGTCTGGCTTCAGACAAATTTGTCGGCGACGCTTTTAAAGCTTTGCCCGCCGTAACTTTAAGCGCCTTGATGCATCGTGGCCCGTTTATGATTTATAATGGTCAGGAAACGGGTGAAGAAGCCAAAGGAAGTCCCGGCTTTAGTGGCGAGGACGGCAGAAGTAGCTTGTTTGATTTTGACCATCTTCCTGCCCATCAAAACTGGATGAATGACGGTAAATTTGATGGCGAAAAACTTTCAGAAAGCCAAAAGGAATTGCGTCATTTCTACACAGAAATGCTGACACTTCGCCTCAATAACAAAGCGATCTCCAAAGGCAACTTTTACGATTTGATGTGGGCAAATCCCTGGTACAGTAATTTCGACCCCCGGTTTATTTATGCTTTCTTACGCTATTTTGAGGATGAAATTTTGCTAATCCTTGTCAATTTTCATGGCTCAGAAAGCAGAAATATCAGCCTAAAAATCCCTGAAGACGCGCAAAAATTGGCAAAAATAATCCCTTCGGAAAATGGCAGATGCTGGATAGCAGAAAATCTGTTTGAAGGTTCTGATAAACAAACTTTTAAACCGGAAAAGCTACATAGCGAAGGCCTTGCACTTCATTTAGAGCCTTCTCAAACTATAATTTATACGCTTCACCCCATACCTGCAAATTATGACAACCCAAATTATGAAAATTGTTAAAAAAGACTCCTGGCTTGAACCTGTAAAACAAGCTGTTACAGAAAGATACCTGCGTTATAAAAGCCGGCTAAACCAAATAGAATCTCAGTATGGTAGCCTAAAATCTTTTGCCACTGCTGACAAACTATTCGGGTTTAACTACGACAACATACGCAAAGGCTGGTGGTATCGCGAATGGGCGCCAGCTGCGTCGCATCTGTTTATCATGGGCGATTTTAACCAATGGAATAAGTACAGCCATCCACTGGATAATAATGGCCGCGGTATTTGGGAGATCTTTTTTGATGACAAAACTTATGCCGACAAGCTTACCCACAAAAGTTTGCTAAAGATTATTGTACAGTCACAGTTGGGCGAGAACGAGCGCATTCCGGTTTACGCCAAAAGAGTTGTGCAAGATGACAACACCAAAGATTATAGCACGCAATTCTGGAATCCTGAAAAAATCTATCAGTTTAAACATAAGCCCGTTACGCTCAAAAAAAATGAGCCGCTGCTGATTTACGAAACGCATATCGGCATGGCTCAGGAAGAGGAAGGCGTTGGCTCCTACCTTGAATTCAGGGATAAAATAATTCCTAAAATTGTGAAGGCGGGCTACAATACCATTCAATTGATGGCCATTGCCGAACATCCCTATTATGGATCATTTGGCTATCATGTTTCTAATTTTTTCGCGCCCAGCTCGCGTTTTGGAACTCCAGAAGAACTAAAATCGCTGATCGACACTGCTCATAAAGC
>CAZOEV010000384.1:0-3538 GCA_964578915.1 uncultured Lentimicrobiaceae bacterium | reverse complement strand
ATTGGTGGTGTCCATGGCTGTGAAATCCATGACATCATTGTTCCGCTAGCTCCGGCTGGTTCGCCATTGTGTTCGGCACGAGTCCAAGCTTCAGCAAAACAGCTTCCGCTAGTAAATTTACCATTGTCGCAAGCTACAGCCCAAATTACCGGCCAACGGTCGGTATTTGTTAGGTTTTGCACATCGCTAGAGCTATATCCACCAACACTCCAGCCGTTTTGTGAGCCGTGGTTGCAATAATTGATAATGCTTGTGCCATCATTGATACGCTGTGATATCTGCGATGCAGTGGTGTTTGGAGTTCCGGGAACACCACCATCATACTCGCGGTTTACTGTTGTATAGGTGTAGTTGAGTAGGCTGTCTCTGATATAATCCATGTGTACATAATCAGCTTCGCCACCGTTATGGCCACCACCAGCACCTTCGTTGCGGGCAATACCAGTGCCAACAGCAAGCCAAGTGTCTGTATCATCCATATCACGTTCGTAAGTAATCAAACGATTTACCATCGTAGTAACATGAGCAGGGCTTTCGGCAGAAAAACGTCCTACAAATAATTCATTGTAAGAATCATTTCCTTCCAAATATGCGTAATAGTTATCGCTATATCCGCCAGAACTGCTGTTGTTATAGCTAGGCACATGTTGATGGTCACCTACTAATAATACATGCGTTAGGCCATTGTCATTATAATAATCAGTGATAAAACTTTTGATATCTGAAGGAGATGATCCAATATCCGAAACATCAAACATTTCGATGGGGCGGCCAATGGTTTTTTTCCAGGCTACAAAAGGCGCCATAGCTTCCATAAATGGGCCGTGGCTGATGACGATCATATTGCCTTCTTCTTCCACGATAGTGTAGCGGCCTTGTGACTCAGCGAAATTGATAAAATGATTGTCATATAAATACTTAAATTCAGGATCCGTATTAATATCCTGACTGCGACGGCTCAACTGGTTTTCTCCTCCAGTGCCGACTTTTACGATTGCCACAGTCATTTCGTGGAACACACGCAAAGTTTTTGTTACCGGATTGTAAGCAAAAGGATAAATGCTTACGGCCTGTCCGCGATAATCGCGCAAGATGTAAGGTTCTTGCAAGTCAGCGCGTTGTGCAGGATAAAAAGCGTTTTGATTGTACATCTCACCATAAGTGTAAGGAACCGTTGTTGGGTCGATGCTACGGCTGAAATTCCCTTTTGAAGGAGCAATTTCATAATTTTCAAAATCGGTAAATTTCGAGTTGATTACTTCAACGCTCATATTCGCTTGGTCGCCAATAATAGCTGAAACGGCATAAAATGGCAAATCAGGTGCCGAAGTTTCAAGCATAGAAACCATTTTTGGAACGCTGATAATGGTAGCTTTTCCACGTGGAGTTTCAACCGGATTAGCAAAGAATCCAGGAAGATTAAAGCTGATAGTAATTTGATCTTCTCCAGATTCAATAAGTTGTTGCTGAATAGGAGTTGCTGATGAATTATTAATAGGATTCCACTGTTGCGCAAAACCAGCAAAGCCGAATACCATTAGAATAAAAAATAGGAGTGTTTTTTTCATAGAAAGGGTTTTAAGAAAAAATGTACCGGGAAATAAATCCCGGTACATTTATTATGGAAAAATAATACTATTGAATAACAACTTTATGAATACGGGTTTCTGTTCCAGTATTCATACGTAGGTAATAGATGCCTTTTGCATAGCCACTCAGGTTGATTTGTTCAATGCCAGAACCGCTGTATTGGCCAATGGCTTTTGAATAGATTTGTTGACCTTGATAATTGAGTAACACATACTCAAACTGCGCAGCATTTCCGCTAATGGCAATGTTGAGCATATCTTTGGCTGGATTAGGATAAACATATACGTTCAGCTTGTTTTCGTCAATCGAAGTGCAAGCGTCAAAAGTGATGTTGATTTCAGATTCAACAACACAGCCGTTGGCATCAGTTGCCATCACTGTAAAGGTTTGAACTCCAACTCCAACACCTGTAGAGTCAGCAATGATAGTTGGGGTAGTTTCTCCGTGAGGACTCCACAGGTAGGAAACGCCATTTTCTATCGTTGCATCCAATTCCACAGTATGCCACATGCAGATTACTTGATCTTCGCCTAGATCTAGGTCAGGCATATCGTGTACAACCAATGTGTAGCTTGCCTCATAAGTATTTTCGCCGTCGTCAACCATAACAGTATAGGTTGTGGTTTCGTCAGGAGAAGCAATAGGCATCATGGCATTGGGATCGTTCAGGCTTTCAGCCGGGCTCCAAGTGCAAGTGTAGCTACCTGTTCCTCCAGCGGGATGGGCATTAAGTACTGCTGAACCACCTGTGCAAATTTCGGCAGGGCTGGATGTAATACTTGCAGCCAGATCTTGGTCGATAAAGCAATTAATTTCAGCATGCCAACCAGTTTTTACAACTGATCCGTCAGAAGTGAATTTAAAAGTTAAAGCACCCGTTGCGCCTGTCGCTTGAATCTCGCCTGGTCCGCTGGTACCATTAAATGGACTGCCAGGAATTTGAGGAGACATGGCGTTTGCGCCATCATAAATATATAAATAGTCGTAGCCGCTTTCGGTTTCAAAATCAAGGAAATTGACTTTTACAACAGCGCCTTCCATAGAGGGTGAAAAAGTCATTGTAAAGTTTTCATCACTGTTATAGTTTCCGCCAGGTCCGCCTGAATCGTAGAAATTACCAACACAGGTTTCAACAGTGCCATTAGCCATCAGGAAGTCAGGAATTAATCCAATAACAACCATACCATTTTGGGTGGCAGTATAAACGCCTGATGGTCCGGCTGTTGCTGCCATACTGATGTTTACAGGATATCCAATTGGAGAATCGCTACTTGCAGTAACGTTAAATGTTAATTCAGCAGTTGCGCCAGCAGCAAGGTTATCGAGTGTAGCAGTGGCTTCGTTTACGGTAAGCATTGGGTCGGAGGAAACGATTGTAAGACTATAGTTGCCTACATCGCTGTCTCCTGTATTGGCTACTGTAACTACTAAATCAGCAGTTTCGCCAGGATCAAGAATGCCGTCGCTGTTGCCAGCTTCATCATTTACACTGATTTCTTCTTCAATTTCTAATTCAGGGGCATAAAGCTTTATCATCAAATTACTTTCCCAGGTAGTTGTGCCATCTGTTGCTTCAATTATAAAAGCAGCATTGTGCATATTAGGAACAAAGTCGGCTACTTCAAAGCTGAATGCATCGGCTAAAGTTGCCATTTCGCCATTAACGATAGCCCCAAATTCTACAGTAGTAGCACCTATAAGGCTAATATACTCATCTGTTCCAACAATAGTGGCAGAGATATTTTCTGAAGGATCGGCACCTACATTTTTCAAGGTCACATCCATCGTAAAGCTTTCGCTATATTCGGCCATGCCGTTATCATCATTGATAACATAGGCTTCCAATACCACATAAGGTCCTTCGAGGGCAGCAGCAGGAACTTGTTCCATGTAAGGAATGTATTGAGGTTTTGTAACCACAATATCAACCATTCCAGAGGATAGAATA
>CAZOEV010000383.1:0-3539 GCA_964578915.1 uncultured Lentimicrobiaceae bacterium | reverse complement strand
CAAAATTTGATTTTAAATGAAGCTTTTTAACAACTCAACTGTATATTTCAACCAGTTCGGCAATTCCGATTATGTTTTAATAGCCTGAAAAGTTCCTGTAACAATTAAATATGATGGTCATTTTTGTGCTTTCTTTAGTATCACTACCAGCTCTCAGCAAGTCTGGCTGGCACAAAGCGCTTTTTATCGACCTACTTCAGCCCAGCACCAGCGAGCTTTTTTCGCCCTTAATGTTTATTTTGTTGCTGCTGGTAATCATGGTGCTTTTCGCTTTTATCATTAAAAATGTGCGTCAGCAAGGCAAGCAAAACAAACGGCTGCTGCATCTGCTCGAAGACCGTCACAAGCTTATTGACAGCCAAAAAATAGACCTTGAAAAAAACCTCAGAACAATGACTGAGCTCAAGGAAAAAGCGGAGATTGCCAACAGCGTAAAAAACCAGTTTTTAGCTAATATTAGTCACGAAATTCGTACGCCGCTCAATGGCATTGTAGGATTGCTTGCGATGGCAAAAAAAATCACTGCACCAGAAGAAATCCATCTTATTCATAGCGATATTGGCATGCTTAACGCCAAGCTGATAGCCATGACCAACGATATGCTCGATTATGCCAAGTTGGAGTGTAATATGTTACAATTAGACCAACTTAACTTTCACTTTCATAACGAATTACGAGAAATTACTGCAGGATACACCTCTATGGCCAGAGAGAAAAAACTGGCTTTTAAAAGTCATATTGATGCAGAAATTCCGATTTATCTAAAAGGAGATGCTTCGCGCCTGAAGCAAATTGTAAACAATTTATTGAGTAATGCGTTAAAGTTTACCAATAGCGGTTTTGTCAATTTAAAAGCGGAGTTGCTTGATGACCTGCGGGAAACGGTGCGCATTAAAATTACAGTAGCCGACAGCGGCGTTGGTATTAAAAAGGATGACCAGGATAAGATCTGGGAAATTTTTCAGCTAGGTGATGGCAGCTACACCCGCAATCACGGCGGTTCTGGGCTTGGCCTGACCATTTCGCGCAAACTTGTTGAACTGATGGGAGGCGAAATTGGTCTTGAAAGCATTGAAAAACAAGGTTCTGTGTTCTGGATTACCTTAAATTTGGAGAAAGGAATCGAACCCGATTTGATGCAAGAGAACACCGTAAAGCATATTCTACTAGCCGAAGATAACCTCATCAACCAAAAAGTTTCCTTGCAAAGCTTACGCGCAATGGGCTATAGCGTAGATTTAGCCGTAAATGGTAAAATAGCTGTTGAGAAGTTTCTTGAAAACGATTACGACCTCATTCTAATGGATATTCAAATGCCTGAGATGGATGGCATTACAGCCACCAAAGAAATCCGGGAAATTGAACGTGAACAAAGCATCGAAAATCCAGTGCTGATTATTGCCATTACGGCCAATTCTATCAAAGATGACCGTCAAAAATGCCTGGAGGCGGGTATGAACGAATACATCAGCAAGCCTTTCAACCTGGATAAATTTCCACTGATAATAACACAGCTGCTGACCAAAAGCAAGTTAGAATCAGTAGAAAAATAGTGATGAATTCCTTTTCAGTTAGCAATCTTTATTTTCTAAAATGACTTGAAAATTCGCGCCTGTGAAACGCCGGGTGCAGCAATTTTAAGGTCTAAAAAATAGCCGAAAGGTGTTTGATCACATTGCCAATCGGCCTTAATCATGCGAGTTTGCGCTCGATTAAAAAGTTCATGTGTAAAGTCAGCTTCGGCTTTGCTTTCTGATAAATGCGCGAAAGAATGTAAAATCACATGCCGCGATTCATTCTTGCGTGCACCCCATTTCACCACATTCAACAACTTATCCTCCGTGCCTTTAGGATCGGCTTCATCCTTTTCTTCTGCCTGAGTAAATGCCACCAATACTTTTTGGAAAGATGCGCCAACGCTAATATCAGGAGCTTCCTCCAAATTTTTAACCGCTGGCTCGTAGCTAAACTCATCGCAAAACATCATCAAAATCTTCATTATGAAAAGTATTTTTGTCTGGCCACAAAGCTATAAAAATGAAGCATTCCCACTACTTTTGTCTTTCGTCTGATTATGATAAATCACTAAACTCAACTAAATTTGTGCAAAATTATAGCTTATGACAAACCTTTCCCAGCCTTTAGCCGAACAGCTCAGACCGCAAAGTCTGGATGAATATATCGGTCAGGAACACCTGGTTGGCGAAGGCGCAATCCTTCGCCGGGCTTTGGATAGCGGCAGAATTCCTTCGATGATTTTTTGGGGACCACCCGGTGTAGGCAAAACTACGCTGGCTTTTATCGTTTCTAAGAAAACCGATAGGCAGTTTTTTGTGCTAAGTGCCGTAAGTTCAGGCGTTAAAGATGTACGCGAAGTGATTGACCGCGCCCGGATGCTGGCCAAGCCACCCATCTTATTTATTGATGAAATTCACCGTTTTAGCAAGTCGCAACAAGATTCTTTATTGGCTGCCGTGGAAAAAGGTTTGGTTACCCTGATTGGTGCTACCACCGAAAATCCTTCTTTTGAAGTGATTGCTCCATTGCTCTCACGCACACAGATTTACGTGCTTAAACCGCTCGAAAAAAAACATCTTGTCGCCTTGCTTGAAAGTGCTGTGATTACATTGCAGAAAAGGTACTCGCGCGAAATAATCCTAAAGGAAGACAGCGCTCTGATGCAAATCAGCGGAGGCGACGCTCGTAAACTGCTTAACGCCATTGAATTGGTGGTAGATGTGCTCGACAGCGAAACTTCCGACAAAAGCAAAGCACTGCCTATTACTGACCAAGACGCCAAGCGTTGCATCCAGAATAACCTGGTGAAATACGACAAAAAAGGCGAGATGCACTACGATGTGGTTTCTGCTTTTATCAAGTCGATGCGCGGCAGCGATCCCAATGCAGCAGTGTATTATCTGGCCCGCATGACCGAAGCCGGCGAAGACCCGCTTTTTATCGCTCGGCGTATGTTGATTTTGGCTGCGGAGGATATCGGCAATGCCAATCCCAACGCATTTTTGCTTGCCAACAGCTGCTTTGAAGCCGTGAGTAAAATCGGCTGGCCCGAAAGCCGGATTATTCTCTCACAAACCGCCATTTACTTAGCAACTTCTGCCAAAAGCAATGCAGCCTACTTAGCGATAAACAAAGCCATGGATACCGTGCGAAAAACTGGTGATTTGTCGGTGCCCCTCCCCTTCCGCAATGCGCCTACCAAGCTGATGAAAGAGCTGGGATATGGCGAAAGCTATAAATATTCACATGATTTTCCGGGCAATTTTGTTGCACAGGAGTTTCTGCCAGAAGAAATAACAAATAACTGCTTTTTTGAGCCCGGCAACAATCCACGCGAGCAGGAAATGCGCAAAAGTCTGCACGAAAAATGGAAAGGGAAATATGGCTATTAAAGCCTAAAAAGGGATGCATATCCAACTTTTAGACGCCTTTTTTGTTTAATTAAAAACCTTAAAAATAGAGATAATAATGGAATTAAAAGACAAAGTAGTAGTAATTACAGGAGCATCCAGTGGCATTGG
>CAZOEV010000382.1:0-3541 GCA_964578915.1 uncultured Lentimicrobiaceae bacterium | reverse complement strand
TGCAGCCAGGAATAGAAAATACAGTAATTATTGCACGGGATTTCTCGCGTATTTTTGCTGATAGTGATAGTTATCACGCCTTCGCGAAAAGGGGAGGACAAATAAAAGTACTTTTACAAACTAAATTGCTTAGCGTTTGCGTAAATCCGGTTTCGCCACAGGGCTATGTGCTTGATTCAAAAGTGCTTTGTGAGAAAATGATGGAGAAATTAGGCATCCCGGTTTACGATTTATTTAAACTCTGACAGGCTATGAATCTCGGAAAAGCGATACATCAACATAACGGACTTAAGTATATCATTGATCTGCTGCAATTGCAGTCCTCAGCAGGACGCCAACGCATGTTGCAACAGCCGTTTATGGCTGATGCTGCTGCCTTGGAAAGGGAATTTGAGCTGCTTGCTGAAATGGTGGAACGCATTAAAAATAATAAGTTTTTAGGAACTATTAGCGCCATTGTCCAATCTTTGCAAGACCTCCACGATATACAAGGAACGCTTAACAATCTCCGCGGTAATGGGGTGCTCGATGATATCGAATTATTTGAAATAAAACGCTTTGCGCTGCTTGCTGATGAAATCAGAAAGCTACTTAAAGTACTAGAATATAAGGGTATAGTAGTTCCTAATTTGACTGAAGTTGTTGAGATCCTTGATCCTGAGCACAACAGAATTCCACACTTTTTTATTTACAGTTCCTATAATGAATCGCTGGCCGATTTGCGTAAAAAGCGTAAAGCATTAAAAGATCAGCAATCTGAGGAAGCACTGAATATTCACCAGCAGTGCATCGAAATTGAAGATAAAATCCGTGAAGCGCTTTCGGCTAAATTAGGAAGTTTTTATGCGGATATTGCTACAGCCTGGCAAGCCGTTGCCGAACTCGATTTTATGCTTGCTCGCGCTCGATTGGCTGTTGATCTGGATTTATGTAAGCCCCAAATTTCCGCTGAGGAAAGCAGTTTTGCCGGACTTTTTTATCCACAGGTAAAAGAACTACTTGAACAGCAAAAACGGAAGTTTCAGCCTTGGGATATCAAGTTGTACAATGCGCCATGCATCATCACAGGAGCTAATATGGCAGGCAAAACAATGCTGCTAAAAACTGTTGCTTTGAATCAGTATTTGTTTCAGTTTGGGTTTTTTGTGGCAGCCGCCTCCGCGGAAATTGTTCCGGTAGAAAAAATTATGACGGGCATAGGCGATGAGCAATCAGAGCTGAATGGTTTGTCGTCCTTTGCTGCAGAAATACTGAATATTCAGGCCATCATTGCGCAGGCAAGAGCCGGAAAGAAATTATTGGTGCTGATTGATGAACCAGCACGCACAACAAATCCGCACGAAGGAATTGCCATAGCCAATGCTTTGATCGATCTGCTTGAATCGCTTCAGGTCCGCAGCCTTATCACCACACATTACAGCGGACTAAAAACTAACTGCCGAAAATTGCGTGTAAAAGGCCTGCATTTTCCGCAGAATAGCGAACCGATTACCGTAGCCAACATCAATCAATATATGGATTATTCGCTCGTGGAGCACAAAAGTGACGAAGTGCCGCGCGAAGCCTTACAAATTGCACAAATACTTGGCATAGACAAAGCGCTGACCGATGGCGCCCGACTTTATGCTGATCTCAATGAGAAAAAAATGTAGAATTATATAATGAATCAGATGCAAAAAAGTAAATTAGGACTAGACTTTGACAAGGTGGCCGAAGCCAAACGACTGGCTCAAAATATTGCCGACAAGGTGCAACAGCATGTGGAAGGGTTCACGACTGTGACCGTTGAACGCACGCTGTGTCGGCTTATTGGCATTGATGGCATTGATGCCGATGAGATACCATTGCCAAATATTTTGATTGACGAGCTGAAAGAAAAAGGCCTGCTGTCGCAAGGAGTGCTGTTTCATCTGGCCAATGCCATGATAGAAACTGGATTAACTCCGCAGCAAATAACAGAACAGTTAGTTGAGGGTAAAATTGATTTTAGAAAAATAAATATTTATCCTGCGGAACAGCGCGAGGCAATACTGAAACCCTATATTCAAGAGGCTATGGCGCGAGTTTCGGCCAATCGCAAACGGCGCGAAGATTATATTACCAAAATGGGCGAGGGTCCAAAACCCTATATTTACGTGATTGTAGCCACCGGAAATATTTACGAAGACGTTGTTCAGGCGCAGGCCGCAGCACGTCAGGGAGCCGATATTATTGCAGTAATCAGAACAACAGGTCAGAGTTTATTGGATTATGTGCCTTATGGTGCTACTACAGAGGGCTTTGGCGGAACTTTCGCTACCCAGGAAAACTTTCGGATTATGCGTACCGCACTCAACGAAGTAGGCGAGGAGGTAGGCCGTTATATCCGTTTGTGTAATTATTGCAGCGGCCTTTGCATGCCCGAAATTGCTGCCATGGGCGCCCTCGAGGGCCTTGATGTGATGCTCAACGATGCGCTTTACGGTATTTTGTTCCGGGATATCAATATGCAGCGGACTTTGGTAGATCAGTATTTTTCGCGTGTTATCAATTCCTTTGCTGGTGTAATTATCAATACCGGTGAAGACAATTATCTCACCACCGCCGATGCGTATGAAGAAGCCCGCACTGTGCTGGCCAGCGATTTGATTAACGAACAACTGGCGCTTTTGGCGGGCCTGCCTGAAGAGCAAATGGGACTGGGACATGCCTTTGAGATGAATCCTGAACTCGAAAATGGCTTTCTTTATGAGCTGGCACAAGCCCAAATGACGCGTGAAATATTTCCCAAAGCCACGCTGAAATATATGCCACCCACCAAGTTTATGACTGGAAATATCTTCCGCGGACAGATTCAAAATGCTTTATTTAACCAAATTTCTATTTGGACCGGACAAGGCATTCAACTGCTTGGCATGATGACAGAAGCCATTCACACGCCTTTTATGAGCGACCGTTTTGTAGCCATCGAAAATGCCCGATATATCTTCAATAATATGAAAAATATTGGCGATGAAGTAGAGTTTAAAGAAGACGGCATCATCCGCAAACGTGCACAACAAGTGTTGGAGGAAGCTATCGAATTGCTTGGTCGCATTGAACAGGAAGGATTGTTTTCATCCCTTGAAAAAGGAATTTTTGGTGATGTAAAACGTTCAAAAACAGGTGGAAAAGGTTTACAGGGCGTAGTGCAGAAAGCACCCGAATACAGTAACCCATTTATTGGATTAATGAAAGGAGAAACGACATTATGAGCGGCGGATTATATTCTATGGACAAAAAAACTGGCGATCAAAGCCTTGATTTAACGAAGGTTAAGCCTTATGGTGATACGCTAAATGATGGCAAAGTACAATTGAGTTTTACACTGCCTGTTCCTTGCAACGATGAAGCCATTGAAGCGGCTAAGCAGTTGATGCGAAAAATGGGTTTTGAGAATCCTCAAGTCGTGTTTTACAAGGAGCTAACTCCCGGCTTTACACTTTTTGTTTGCTACGGAAATTGCACGCATACAGTAGATTACACGACTATTTCGGTGCCAAAAGTGGAATCAACCGTGATG
>CAZOEV010000381.1:0-3552 GCA_964578915.1 uncultured Lentimicrobiaceae bacterium | reverse complement strand
TGGAAACAAATCACAGGTTCATTTCTTGATCAAGGCTTCCTGATTGACTTTTTGAGTCCAGAAGAATATTTCAATTTTGTAGGTAAAGTGAGGGGCTTGAGTAAAGACGATATCAGTTTGTACCTTGCTGATATGGAGGAGTTTTTCAATGGAGAAATCATTGGCAAAAAGAAACTAATCCGCAACCTTTCCATGGGAAATCAGCAAAAAATTGGGATTGCTGCTGCCATGATGGGCCAACCTGAGATTGTTGTGCTTGATGAACCATTCAATAGCCTAGATCCCACCACGCAAATCCGCTTGGTGAATCTTATTAGAAAATTGCAGGAAAAACAACAAATTACTTTCTTGATCTCCAGCCACGATATCAATCACATCACCGAAGTTTGCGAGCGCATTGTTGTGCTTCACGAAGGTAAAATTGCGCAAGACATCACCACTGCAGAAGACACGCTGGCGGCATTAAAAACTTATTTTGCGGTATAAATCAATTGCATGAAAAACATTCAAAATAAGCGGCAGTTTGTGTTAATATTGCTATTAATCGCACTGTTTTTTCCCACTGAAATAACAGCACAGCAGCAGATGCAGGGCACTGTAGCCGACGCCAAAACCGGCGAAGCACTGGCTTTCGTTAATATAATAGTTAACGGTGGAAAATACGGAGGCACAACGGATATCGACGGTAAATTCTCAATCGCTGCGCAAGAGCCCATCCAGAAGTTGAAATTTTCGTTTATTGGCTACGAAGCTTATGAACATCAAGTTGTTGAGGGCGTAAGTAAACTAAAAATCCTGCTTCAACCCATTGATATTGAGTTATCAGAAATCGTTATTAAACCAGGCATCAATCCCGCGCACCGCATTATCGACAGCGTGCTATTTTACCGCAACAAAAACCACCCAAACAAGGTGGCATCTTATGCCTACACTGCTTATGATAAAATGGTGCTAACCATTGATACATTGCTTGCCGTACCCAAAAAAAATCCCGACACATTGGTAAACGACACTTTAGAAAAGACCCGCGATTTTTTGGAAAAACGCGACTTCTTTATCATGGAATCCGTTACCGAAAAGAAGTTTATGGCGCCCGACCGCAGTCACGAAAAAGTATTGGCCACCAAGATTTCCGGTTTTCAAGACCCGATATTTATCTTCTTGATTTCGCAAACACAAAGCAGTAACTTTTATGACGAAACCATCCAGATTGTCGATAAAAACTATATCAATCCCATCAGCAAAGGCAGCAATAAAAAATATCTTTTCATTTTAGAAGAAAGCACCGCTATTGGCGCTGGCGATAGTCTTTTTAGCATTTCTTTCAGGCCGCTGCTCAATACCAATTTCGATGGATTAAAAGGCGTAATAAACATTCATTCTGATGGATGGGCCATTCAAAATGTTTCCGCAGAACCCTTTCGCAAGGAATCCGGTTTTAGCATTAGGATTCAGCAGATGTATGAGAAAATTGACAGCATAAGGTGGTTTCCGGTGCAGCTCAACACCGATTTACTTTTTAGCGCAGCCGTGATTGATGATGGCGCAAATCAATATCCGATGGTAGGAATTGGTAAAAGTTATTTTAGAGATATTGTGCTCAATCCCGAGCTTGTGAAACGTCAGTTTTCTAATATCGCCGTTGAAGTTGCACCCGATGCAGCAGATAAAAACGATAGTTATTGGTGGCAATACCGCATCGACAGCCTAAATCAACGCACGATGGAAACCTACCGCTATATGGATTCTGTTGGGCAGGCTAATAACTTTGACCGCATCGCGAAGAGCCTGCAAACATTGCAAACCGGACGCATACCGATTAAAATGCTGGATCTGCGACTCGACAAGCTATTGCGCTACAACGCTTATGAAGGCTTGTATGCAGGTTTGGGGCTCGAAACCAACGACAAATTCTCACAAGCTGTAAAATTTGGCGGGTTTTGGGGTTATGGTTTTCGCGACCAAACAGCCAAATATGGTGTTAAAGCGCAGGTTCAAATTGACCGTTACAAAGAAATCAGTATGGAAGCCGCCTATTCTTTTGAAGCTCTTGAGAGTGGCGGATTTACGCGCTTTGGCGAAGACCCTTTCTTTATCAAGCCAAGCAAATACCGCGACTTGTTTATCAACCGCATGGACATCACCAGTACGCTTATGGGTGGCGTCAGCTTTAGGGCTTTGCGTCATTTTAAGTGGAGGGCATTGATTGAAGTACAAGAGAAAACCAATAAACTTGGATACACTTTCGCGGAGGCGGGTGAAGCGCCCACAAACACCTTCAAATTCACGAAATTGCAGTTGCAGACACGCTTTTCCTTTAAGGAAAAATTTATGCAAACCACGCGCAGCCTGATTTCACTCGGCTCATCCTATCCCACGGTTTGGCTGGCCTATACCAAAAGTTTCGACAACTTATTTGATGGCAATTATGCCTTTGATAAACTGGAAGCAAAAACCAATTACGGCTGGTTTACGCCCTATTTGGGAAAGTCAGAAATCACGCTCATTGCAGGCTTGGTAGAAGGCAACACGCCTGGAACAGAACTATTTAACGCCTCAGGAACCTACCGTTCATTTACGCTGTTTGCGCCTGAAAGCTTTGCCACCATGCGTACCAATGAGTTTTTATCGGACAGGTTTGCCGCCTTGTTTTTTAGCCATAACTTTGGGAAGCTTTTATTTAGAAAAGGGAAGTTTGAGCCCGAATTTGTGCTGGCAACAAATATTGCTTTTGGCAATCTGGACAAGCCTCTGCTGCACAACGGCATCACTTTCAACACCTTAGAACACGGCTTTTATGAGAGCGGTTTGATGATAAATAATTTACTGAACTTGCCGGGATTGCACCTTGGACTGGGCGTCTATTACCGCTATGGCCCTTATGGCTTCGACCAGGAATGGAAGAATTTTGGGTATAAATTTGGGATAGTGTTTGGGTTTTAGGAAGATTCAAAAATTCAAAGATTCAAGGATTCAAGAGACCTACCTCGTTGCAGTCGGTAGGCAGGTTCAAAAATTCAACTGGAGTAGCCTTTGCAGCTATTGATTTTGGATAATTTGAATATTTGAGGCGTTTACTTCTGTGTAAAAGAATAGTAACTAATCAGTGCATTGAAAACCAATAATAGTAAGCGTTACGATCAATCTTGTTTAACCTTTGTGTAACTTTGTGCTTCTCTACGCAACTTTGTGTAACAGCTGTTTCACAGAGTAAAGTTGAAGTTTATATTTAAATTTGATACTGATTAGTTACTCGGATTATAAAAATGCATGAAAATTGCCAGCTGGGTATTTTTTCTCTAAATGTCAGGCTATTAAGAATGTTTTGTATTTTTGAAAACGATTAAAAAGCAGGCTGCAGATGACTTTGATATATAAATCTATAAACTATAAACGTGAATATATCCATCACATGTTGTGAGGTAGGTACGATAAACGTGAACAGTCTAGCAAGTTAGCAAAAATGGTAAAAAAAGACACAGCAATATGACTAAAGCAACCTTGATAATTATTCTGATTTCTACAATGGCGATTAACATATTTGGACAACAA